>JAYUJS010000481.1:0-6323 GCA_043765095.1 Ferruginibacter sp. | reverse complement strand
TCAAAAGGTTTTGCAATATTATTTATGGTAAAACGTACCAAGCCTTTTACTCTTCTACCTTCTCTGTAATAGGGCATTAAAGCTAATTTATCTGCTGTTGGAAATTCATCATTTACTAAACCCAAATTTTTAAATCCCAATTGTTGTTGTATAAAATAAATAAATCGTAATGTAGTTTGCTTTGCTTTTTCTAATTTTATTTTTCTTTCATCAATTGTTTTTTCTACAATGTTTAAATAAGTATCGTTGCCTTTGTTTGGCCAGTTAAGCATATATTTTCCATTGGGTAGCTTTGCATAGTCTAGCATTTTTTTAGCATCTACATTGGGTGCTTTTAAATTTTTGTTGATGTAGTAATCAGTACATGCCCCATCAAACTCAGCGGGGTCGTAGTTTACAGGCTTTGTAATGGTATTATTTGTACCTATACCATAATCTTTTAATATGGCCACATAGGTTAAATCTTGTACGATATTATTGCTTTCTGTTACACCAACTTTTTCGCCAGTAATACTTTCCGCTTCCATACCTAGGTCGTAAGGTACTTTTGCACTTGCCATTACATCGCCCATTTCTGTAGCGTCTATTATAACATCTGAATTTATTTGTAGTTGTATGTTTTTTTCATTTTTAAAAATAGCTCCTGTTACTTTATTTCCTTTTACAATAGCTTTTACAAATTCCCATTTATACAATACATACAATTTCTTTTCCACTTTCACCATTGCTTTTAAAATACTATCTGCCACATGAGGTTCAAAATGCGTATTACTCACCCAACCGGTTTCTACTGCTTTTGCACCACCATATACTTTGTAAATATGATTTCTAAATTCGTTCCATAAGCCGCTTGGTAAGTTATGGTTACCGTCTGTAGCACTTACACCAGCAGCGCTTATCATGCCACCTAGCCAAGTAGTAGGTTCTACAATAATTGTGTTTACACTATTTCTTGCAGCTTGTATGCCTGCTGCTGTGCCACCTACACCACCCCCTATTATAAGCACTTGGGTACGTTTGGGTGCTTGTGCATGTATGTATGTAACACACAAGAGTAAAAAAATATTATGGAGTAGCATTTTTGGCATCAACTTTTTTTCAAATTTTTTATTGTGTCCCACCAATCTTTTTCTACAATATTTACTATATCAAAAATCATTAATCCATTTGTTTTATCTAATCACTTTTGCATTGCTTTGGCAAATTGTTCTTTATCAGTTTTGTAAAGGTCTACATAAATACTCCCAAGCAGTGGTGCTGCTTTCATAATAATATTCATTTTATGTAAATTGCGAAATAAATACCTTCAACCTTCAACCTTCAATCTTCAACCCTTCCAGCGTCTTCCACACCAGATACAAAGACCTCGGAATATGAAAACAACCTTTCCATTTTCCACCTTTTGCATCTAGCAATACTTCTCCCCTTCTGTTGAGGTAGCCAAACCATTCACCATGTTCAGTATCTTTAAAGTGACTCCAAGTATAATCGTGTATTTTTTTAAACCACTTTGCACAATTTTCATCTTTTGTATAAGCATATCCTTTAGCAAGAGCTACCAAAGATTCTACGTGTACCCACCATAGTTTTTGATCCCACTCCAGCTGCTGAGGTGGGTTTCCTATTACATCTAAAAAATAAAAAATACCGCCGAACTCCTTATCCCAACCATACTCTATTGTATCTAACATTATTTTACATGCTTTTTTTATCAGTTGCTCATCATCCATACGCTTACCCAAGTCCATAATAAACCACATGGCCTCAATTGCATGGCCAGGGTTTAATAATCTGCCCTCAAAGCTGTCGCAAAAACTGCCATCCTCGTATACGTTTTCTAAAATTAAACCAAGCTCAGGTTGGTAAAAAACATCCATCACTTCGTTTATAACTGTAGGTATAAAACTATCTACCCTGCCTTTGCCGATGATATGTTCCAACTCTAAAGAAAGATTGCACAATATCATAGGCAAACTAAAATTCTTTAATGCCCTTGTACCAGCGTAGGTCTTGCTGTACTTGCCTTTCCAATTGTGTTGGCGGCGAATAATATTTTCGAATGTATCTAATGCTATTTTTTTATATACCTCATTTGGCGTAGCTTTATCCAAAGCGGCAAATGCCATGGTAGCAAAACAATCACTAAAAATATTATATGGTTGTATCAAAGGTTTTCCATCAGATGTTAAGGAAAAATACCAATCGCCATTTTCATTTCTACCAAATTTTTGCATAAATTTTGCACCATGCAAAGCCATATCTAACCATTCTGTTTTCTGTTCTATATTATTGTACATAAAGCTAAAGCACCATACTTCTCTTCCTTGCAGCCACATAAATTTATCAGTATCATATACTTTACCCTCTCTATTTAAACAAGTAAAATAACCACCGTTTTTTTCATCTTTACTGTTAGCAAGCCAAAATGGAAGTATATTATCTAATAACTCTTGTTTATACATTGGGGCAAATGATAAAAGTATTTCCCCATGGGGTATTAAAGTAACTAATTCAGTTGTAGTTGTTATACTCATAAATCACCATACGTTTTTTAATAAAAATATTTAGTATGTCAATATTAATTACTTTTTTATAATAAATTGCATACTTATTAATTTATTTTATTAACATTTCTAATTAAAATTAATTTGAACATAAGTTTTTTTGATATACTATTTATTATTTTAGAATTTACAATAACTATTTAAAATAACTACACCAATCATTTAGTAATTTTTTACAATAAAAAATCTAATAATTATCCAAAAACTTATTTATATTTAACCAAATAAAATTGACACTTTATGGCAGAGCCACATTTGATTTTTGAAGTTTTTTCGGATGATAATGCATCTGGCGTAGCTTATAAAAATAGGATTTTAAAAAGGCAAATTATTAATTATTTAGATTCTATTGGCAGCGTAACTATTGCAGAACTTGCAAAAGAATTAAACATTAGTGCACCAAAAATTACAAACCTTGTAGCTGAATTAATGGAAGATGGTTTAATTAAAGATTATGGAAAAGAAGACTCTACAGGAGGTAGAAGAGCAAGTTTGTACGGATTAGTATCGGATGCATGCTATTTTATTGGAGTAGATATTAAAAGATACTATATAAATATTGGCTTATTAGATTTTAAGAAAAACTTAGTTACTATAAAAGAAAAAATACCGTATACGCTAGAAAATTCAGTAGAATCTTACAACCAATTAATTATAATTATAAATGCTTTTATAGAGGAATCCCATACAGAAAAAGAAAAAATATTGGGCATGTGTATTAACCTTTCTGGAAGGGTGAACCACACCACTGGCTATAGCTATAGCTTTTTTCATTTTCATGAAGAGCCTCTAAGCCAAACGGTAGAAAAAGAAATAGGCATACGTACTTTTATAGAAAATGATAGCAAGGCAATGGCTTATGGAGAATTTTGTGGGGGCGTAGTTACAAAAGAAAAAAATGTGCTGTTTGTAAATATGGATTATGGTGTGGGGCTTGGTATTTTAATAGATGGAAAAGTTTTTTATGGAAAATCTGGCTTTAGCGGAGAATTTGGGCATATTCCATTTTTTAACAACGAAATAATCTGCCACTGTGGCAAAAAAGGTTGTTTAGAAACGGAAGCAAGTGGTTATGCTTTACTAAGAAATTTTAATGCGAAAATTGAAATGGGTTTTAGCTCTTCCTTAGCAAAAAAAGGAAAAGTAGATGAAAATATTAGGGTAATAGACATTGTGCAAGCAGCAAAAGCAGAAGATGTGTTGAGTATTGAATTAATAGCCGAAATTGGCGAAAAAATGGGTAAAGGTTTAGCTGTATTAATAAATATTTTTAACCCAGAATTGGTAATACTTGGTGGTACACTTGCAGAGTGTGGTGATTTTATTAGACTACCTGTAAAAAGTGCACTTAATAAATTTGCGCTTAATTTAGTAAGCAACGACTCACAATTATCACTTTCTAAACTAGGCGAAAAGGCAGGTGTAATGGGTGGTTGCCTTATGGCTAGAAATAGAATTTTAATGGTATCATAATTAAAACATTTTAAACTAGGCGATTATAATTTATCTATCCCATTGATGGAGTTGCCAACCTTTGTAAACATATTTTATAGTTTTTAATAAAGTAATATGGTTTGCCACTTTTGTTATATTTTAAATTAAGCTTTTAAAAATTGAAAACGGTATAAAAACAAAATCATTTATTTTTGCGAAATGTCAATCTACATTTATACTGCTTTAGCTTTTTTAGGCGGTTTTATTATAGCCATAGCAACATTTAGTTTTTCAATGAATAAATTGAAAAAAGAGCATAAAAGCATGGAAGGTTTACTTGAAAGCGAAAAACTTAAAAAAGAAAATGCTCAAAAAGAAAATCAATTTTTGATTCAATCTGGCGATGCTAATTTACTAAATACAAAAGCAAGGTTACAAGAAGTAGAAAGCCTCATAAAACTTATGGATAATGATATTTTATTGCTACAAAAAAGCAATGAGGAAACGGAGGATTTATTAGCTAAAGGCGAACCTGCTATAAATGAACTAAAGTTAAAACTTATTGAAGCAAATAATACAATTGCTAGGTATAAAGCACAGTTTGGTGCTAAATAAATTTTTCTTAAAAAATGAAAATACAATTGTGGAGTGTAGGGAAACCTCACGAGAGTTTTGTGAAAGAAGGAATTGAACTTTTTACAAAGCGTATTTCAAATTATTATGCCGTAGAGTGGAAAGTAATACCAATGCCTAAAAATGCTGGGCTGTTGGAAGCTAATATTCTTAAAATAAAAGAAGGAGAAATTATTTTATCATCATTACATAAAGACGATTATCTTATTTTATTAGATGAAAGAGGTGTGTCATTTACAAGCGAAGCATTATCCAAATTTATAGAACAGCGTGCTGGAGAAAGTTTAAAAAATGTAATTTTTTTAATAGGTGGTGCTTTTGGGGTGAGCGGAATTGTGATACAAAGAGCAAATTTTAAATGGAGTTTGTCAAATTTGGTTTTTCCGCACCAGCTCGTACGTTTAATATTAGCAGAACAGATATATAGAGCATGTAGTATAGCAAGAAATGAACAGTATCATCATGTGTGATTTTTTTTCTAATTTTCAGTTTGATATTTTTATTACTTTTAAAATTTTAAAATATTTTTTATGAATTTTTCGCACTACCCTCTTACAATCATAATTATAATTGCAAATGTTATTTTTTCTTATGTAGGTTTTACAAATCAAGATGTTCTTACAAAAGCAATTGGCTGGCCATATTACGAAAAAAGAGAAAAACAATATTACAGGTTTATTACATCTGGCTTTTTGCATGCAGATTGGAAACATTTAATATTTAATATGTTTACTTTTTATTTTTTTGGTAGTAATATTGAATTTCTACTATCTGCTGATGGACTTGGAGGAAGTTTTTCATTTTTAGCATTGTATTTTGGTGGCATGATTGTAGCAGATATACCAAGTTATATAAAGCATCAAAACAACGAGGGATATCGCTCCCTAGGTGCATCAGGTGCTGTATCTGCAATTTTATTTGCTACTATTATTTTTAACCCTTGGGGACAAATTGCTGTGTACGGAGCTATAAAATTATCAATGGTTTTATATGCAATTTTGTACATTATTTATACCATATATATGAGCAAACAAAACTCAGACAATATTAACCATGATGCACATTTATGGGGCTCAATATTTGGCTTGGTATTTACTATAGCTTTAGTTGCTATTTCACGACCGGATTGTTTTCCATATATTTTAGAAGACTTAAAAAATGTAAAAGTATTTGGTACTAATCAAATAAGCTCACTTTTAAAACATTTGGGGTTTTATGTAGAATCTTAAATCTATCGTCAATCCTTAAACCAACTACCCAAATAATTTTTTTGTTAGACTCTAAAACCCATACATTTTCTTTTTGTAATAAAGATAACTTAGCATCTATAAAAAAACGACTAAGTTTCTTTTTTTTGCTCATGCCTAGTGGGTAAAAATAATCACCTTGCTTCCATTTTCGCAACAGCAATGGATACTTTATATCATCAGCATTTAAGTAAGCTATATTGGAATTTGTATCTATTTTATCAATCTGTGTAAAATTTTGTATCAATAGTTTATTTTTTCCAAATACAATTTCTTTGTCATTCGCTTCTATTAAAAAAAAATCATTTTCTAGTACATTTTCAATTTCATTTATTATTAGCCAATTTCTGTTTTTTAATATTCTATGTGTGGCAGATGTTATGTACTTACCAGAGTCTGCGGATAGTAATTTTTCTACTTCACTTACCTGCGAAGAAGTAAAATT
>JAYUJS010000480.1:0-6330 GCA_043765095.1 Ferruginibacter sp. | reverse complement strand
TTTTATAATGTTCTTTAAAATATTGAAGTCGTATAAATCCCTACTTTAAAAGGATTTAATAAGGCTTCTTTTTGCGGGCATGGTGCAACGGCTAGCATACGGGTCTCCAACACCCTTGATCTGGGTTCGAATCCTAGTGCCCGTGCAAAAACAAATAGCTAATGTGCTAATTTGATAATTTGCTAAGTAATATTAGCGGTATCAAATTGGCTCAATGGCATATTATCTAATTAGCAAATTAATTTTATGAATAAATTTACGGATTTTTTAAAAGAATCTTACCAAGAGTTAACGGAAAAAGTAAGCTGGCCTAAATGGGAGCAACTTACACAATCTACTGTTATTGTTTTAGGTGCTACTTTATTTATTACCTTATTAGTAGGAATAATGGATTTTGTAGCTAACAATTCAATGAAATTTATTTACACGCTATTTAAGTAATTATGGAAGAAACAATAACAGCTGAGATAGCAGTATCTGCAATTGAAAAAGCTGCTAAAGAAAATAAATGGTATGTTTTACGTGTAGTAAGTGGTAAGGAACGTAAAATAAAAGAATACCTTGATAAAGATATTATCCGCAATGGTTGGGATAAAATTATTATACAAATATTCTTACCAGTAGAAAAAGTATATAAGGTAGCTAATGGAAAAAAAGTAATGCGTGAGCGTAATTTTTACCCAGGTTATATTATGATAGAAGTGGCTGATGGAAAATTAACGGACGACATTATACAGCATGTAAGTGGAATTAGTAATGTAATGCATTTTCTTACTGACGGCAAAGGCTCTAAAGGAAATATCATTTCTTTGAGAAAGGCAGAGGTAAACAAGATGCTAGGTAGAGTAGATGAGATGACCGATGCAGGTGGAGTAACGATGAATGAGCCATTTATTATTGGTGAGACTATTAAGATTATAGATGGACCATTTAATGACTTTAACGGTGTTATAGAAGAAGTGAATGATGAGAAGAAAAAACTAAAAGTACAAGTAAAGATATTTGGAAGGGCTACACCTGTGGAGTTGAGTTATATGCAGGTGGAGAAGATAGCATAGTTAAAATTAAAGTAAATAAAAAAGCTGCAAATTTTGCAGCTTTTTTATTTACTTTAATTTTGTGATACATTAAAAATGAAAAAATACCATTTTTAATATTTTTTATAAGGTACTATTTTAAAAAAATTATAGCGGCTTATAAAAAATGTACAAATTTTCATAAAGAAAATCTTATTATCTCGATTCGTTAAATAATAAAGTATTAGTAAATTGAAAAAAATTTGAGGGAACAACTGTTATAACTATTTTTAAAATATTATGGCTTAATAAATGCCCATATTCACAAAAAAAATGTGGAGTAAAAGTAAAATAACATGTAAGTATAATAATACTTCATCAACCAAAATAATGAAACCTATTTATAAAAAATACCAATGATTATAATTGTGATTATAAGGCTGAAACGAAATGTGTTGTAAAGTAATTTATAAAAATTAATAATTATATTTTTAAATACTTAGTTTTTTATGTTTTAAAAGCCAATAAAAATCTTGTGAAATTAAAATAACCTATTTAAAATTAAATGACAATGAAAACATTTACCCTCAAACAAATAAACGAAAAACTTAACGGTGAAATCGTTGGTACATCTACACAAATAATTACAGGCCCTGAGCAAATGGAGCTTGCTACCTATGAACAAATAACTTTTATAGGGCATAAAAAATATGCAAAGTTTTGGGAAGCATCTAAGGCTTGCGCTGCGGTTATAAATGCAGATATAGACTTGTTGCCAGGCGACAACAAAGCATTCATAAAAGTAAAAAATGCAGATGTAGCAATGGCAGAATTATTAGAATTATTTGTGCCAGATGCACCAGTTTTTGAAACTGATATACATGTAAATGCAAACATACATACAACCGCTGTTATAGGTGAAGGTTGTAAAATTGGGGCTGGATGTTATATTGGTAAAAATGTAACATTGGGTACCAATGTAATATTATACCCTAATTGTACGGTATTAGATGGTACTTTTATTGGTAATAATACAGTAATATGGTCTGGTACAGTAGTGAGAGAGCGTTGCATTATTGGTAATTATTGTATACTACACCCAAATGTAACTATAGGTGCAGATGGCTTTGGTTTTAGACCTTCGCCTGATGGCAAGGGACTAATTAAAATACAACATATTGGTAACGTAGTAATAGGAGATGCAGTAGAAATTGGTGCAAATAGCTGTGTAGACAGAGGTAAATTTAGTGCTACAATTGTGGGTGATGGTTGTAAAATAGATAACCTTGTACAAATAGGGCATAACAGTAAAATGGGACGTAGCTGCATAATGGCTGGTGCAAGTGGTTTGGCAGGTTCTGTTACACTTGGAGATGGAGTTGTGATAGGTGGAGGATCTTGTATATCTGACCATGTAACCCTTGGCAATGGTGTGCAAGTGGGAGGTGGCTCTGGCGTAATGAGCGATTTTACTGATGGCAAAAAAATACTTGGATATCCTGCTGTAGAAGCTAGAGATATGCTGAAACAATGGGTAGCATTAAGAAACTTGGCAAAAAGCTAAAATGATAGCTTTTACATTTTATTTAACCAAAGTAATTCAACTTCTTCTGGGAGTTTCATTCGCTCTGCAATTTTTTTATAGCGGGCAGATAAATTACATAAAAAATCTTGTGCCTTTGCCATACCATCTTGTAAACCAGTTAAGTTATCTACATTCCAAAACTTTACAAGGTGGTCTATTATGTTAGCATAATCCAGTGCTGTATAAACGCCTATTTTTTGTGTAATTGCAGAAAAATCTGCAAACATATTTGGTTTTTTTGAACCTTCGCCCATTGCAATGGACGGCATTACAATTTGTTTTCGCATCATTACTTCAAAAGATTTTAATGCACCGCTAGGATCTATTTCGAAAATTTTAGACATAAAAGATTTATACGCTTTTTCGTGCCTTGCTTCATCGCCAGCTATAGTCTTACAAATGCGGGAGAGTGTATTGTCACCAGCTTTGTCTGCTAACTTACCTGTATTGGTATGAGAGATTTTGGTAGCCCTCTCTTGAAACGAAGTGTATACAAGGGTTTGGTAAGGGTCGTTGTTTGTATTGGCATTAAAGCCGTTGTAAATTAATCGATGTATAGTTTGCTCTACTGCCTTCATATCGCAACGGCCAGAAAGGTATAAATATTTGTTAAGCAAATCACCATGCCTATTTTCCTCAGCAGTCCAAGCTCTACTCCACCTCACCCAACCATTGGTACTTGTAAGGTCTCTATCTTCATTTATTACCAAATTAAAATATGTTTGATAACTTGGTAATGCTTCTTCAGTTATCATATTACCTACCAAAGATGTAATAATACTATCGGGGATACAATCGGTACGCTCTTTTAATTTTTGTAATTCATCAATTACATCTACTTTACTAAAGTCGGGTAAAAAATCAGTAGGCTGCCAGCACTCGTCAGGGTTTAATAAACTATTATCAACTGTATCAGCAACAAAATTGTTTAACATGGACATTACTTCCATGTTTTTTTCAATTTCATTACTATTTTCTTCTTGCATTTTTTTCTATTTTATTAAATTCTTATGGAATGTAAATATACAACTTGTTAAGGCTTCAAAATAACCAACGAAATATAAGTAGTTGATTTATATTAATAATTTTTTGGTGATAAAGTATAGTGGAATAATAAAAATTTATTAGAATAAATATGTAAAAAAGGTAATAACTTTTTTAGCTATTACCTTTTTACTTTTTTAATATTACTATTTTAAACCTTTGGTTCTGCTGCTAATATTTCTTCACTTACGCCATCTACATATTTTTCAAAATTTTTTATAAATTGTTTTCCTAATGCAATTGCTTTTTCGTCGTAAGCATTTTTATCTGCCCAGGTATTGCGAGGGTTTAAAATTTCGCTTGGTACATTAGGGCATTCTTTAGGCATCATCATACCAAAAACAGGGTGTGCTTCGTATTCCACATTATCCAATTTTCCCTGTAGTGCAGCTGTTATCATAGCACGAGTATATGCAAGTTTCATTCTGCTTCCTGTACCATAGGCTCCACCTGTCCACCCAGTGTTTATCATAAAAACATTTACGTTGGCATCGGTCATTTTTTTGCCGAGCATAGTTGCATATTTGCCAGGGTGCAATGGTAAAAATGGGGCGCCAAAGCATGCACTAAATGTAGCAGAAGGTTCCTTTACACCAGCTTCAGTACCTGCTACTTTTGCAGTATAGCCACTTATAAACTGGTACATAGCTTGCCCTGCTGTAAGCTTACTTATTGGTGGAAAAATACCATAAGAGTCCGCAGTAAGAAAGAAAATATTTTTTGGAGTAGCACCTACAGAAGGCTCTAGCGCATTGCTTATAAAACTAAGTGGATAACTTATTCTTGTATTTTCTGTAATTTCTTTAAAAGTAAAATCTACCACATTTGTTCCATCTACAAATCCTACATTTTCTAGCAATGCGCCAGGTTTTATTGCATTATAAATTTCTGGTTCATTTTCCGCACTTAGGTTTATTAGTTTTGCATAGCATCCGCCTTCAAAATTAAATATGCTATCGTCTGTCCAGCCATGTTCATCATCTCCTATTAATTTTCTATTAGCGTCTGCACTAAGTGTCGTTTTTCCTGTACCACTTAAACCAAAGAAAATGGCTGTATCACCATCTTCTCCTACGTTTGCAGAGCAATGCATGCTCAATACATTTTTTTGATGTGGCAATATAAAATTAAGAATAGTAAAAATCCCTTTCTTCATTTCGCCAGTATAACCAGTACCACCAATGAGTATTATTTTTTTTGTGAAACTCGTCATTGCAAAATTATGCTGGCGTGTTCCATCTAAGGCAGGGACTGCATAAAAAGTGGGTGCATGCAATATTGTCCACTCTGGCAAAAAGTTTTGTATTTCATTTTCTGTAGGGCGAAGAAACATGTTATAAGCAAATAAATTACTCCAAGGGTTTTCGTTTACTACTCTTATGTTTAATCTGTATTTTGGGTCTGCACATACATAAGCATCTCTTACCCACAATTCTTTTTCTGCTAAATGCTTTTTTACTTTTACGTGCATAGCATCAAATACTGCTGGCGTAATAGCAATGTTAAAATCATTCCAATGTACCGCATCGGCTGTTATTTCATCTTTTACACAAAACTTATCTTTTGGACTTCTCCCAGTAAATTCGCCAGTGTTAATTGTCAAGGCACCCTTATCATTAAGCTTGCCTTGCCCAAGTGAAACGGTGGTTGCTGTTAATGCAGCGGGAGTTTGTTGGTAATGTATGGGCTGCTGTGTAGCTATACCCGTTTGCGTCAAAACATCATTGATTGTTTCAGACGTTTGTAATACTGACATATCATGCATTGTTTAGTGAGGGCGCAAAAGTATATGAAGTAATTGTTATGACAAATTTTAATGGCAGTAGTTTTGGCTAAATATTTTTGTACTATAAATAAAAGCGAAGGATGAAGTGAAATAAAAAATGAAATTAAAAATATACAAACAAAACCTTTGCCTTACCTTATTTTTTGGATGAAAGAGAGAGATAATTTTGAAATATTTTAAAATACATAATTTAGAAAAAAGTATAAATCAAATTTTTAAAAATCATTTATAAGTTGCAATTTTATTGTACAAATCTTTTGGGTAAAGGGCTTATGCAAATAATCTGTAAAACCTCTATTTTTAAATCTTCTGCAATGCCATCATAAAGAGCAGCTGTAAAAGCAATGATGGGAATAATTGAATCTTTTCTTCTTAAAATTTCTACTGCTGTGTAACCATCTATTTCAGGCATTTCTAAATCCATTAAAATTAAATGAAAATGTTGCTGATTATTATTTTCTTAATACTAGTTTATTAAAATAAGTAAATCCATTGCCAAATTTTAAAAAGTAACACAAAATTGCAAAGCAATTAAATGGTATAATATAAGTATATATTTATATATATACATTTAAAATTATTTATAAAAATTATGTTTTAACATATTAAAATATATAATTATTAAGAATATGAAAGAAAAAAAAATTTGTTATTTCAAAATGAAATTATCATTAAATTTATACTTTACCAAACAATTGTTAATTAAAATTGCTTTAATGAAAAAAATATTTTTCCTGCTGTTCTTTATAATCAATTTTAATATTTTAATGGCACAAGTATTCAAAGATTTACAAACTCCTTGTGCATCTACATCACAAGGAACTGTTGATAATTTTGTAATAAGTTATACCATTGGCGAAATGGTTCTGATAGAAAGTTACAAAAAAAATGGTTTGTTT
>JAYUJS010000479.1:0-2379 GCA_043765095.1 Ferruginibacter sp. | reverse complement strand
TCTTTATTCTTTCAACCACTTAGCTTTTTCCTTCTTTTCTCGTTTACTCAGTTGAACTCTTAGCCTTTATTCTTTTAATCGCCTCTTCAAATTTTTCTACAGGTGCACACAAGCTCACACGTATGTAACCATTTCCATTGCTACCAAATATTCCACCTGGTGTTACAAATACATTTGCATTATACAATACTTCATCGCTTAGTTTATATCCATCTTCAAATTGTAATGGAATTTTTGCCCATACGAACATTCCCGCTTGTGTTTTTTTATAAGTGCAATTCAATAAATCTAGCAACTCAAACGCTTTTATTTTTCTATCTGCATAAATTTTATTTACACCATCATACCAATATTTACCCATGCTCAGCGCCTTTGCTGCCGCTAGTTGTACGGGTAAAAACATACCGCTATCCATATTGCTTTTAAAACGAAGCACTTCTTCTATTCTTTCTTTTGCGCCACACATTATACCCACACGCCAGCCTGCCATATTTTGACTTTTACTGAGTGAGTTTAATTCTATGGCTACATCTTTGGCGCCATCAACACTTAAAATACTTGTTGGCTTTTCATTCAAAATAAAACTGTATGGGTTATCGTGTACCACTAAAATATTATTCGCTTTTGCAAATGCAATTATTTTTTCAAAAATATTATTTGTTGGCAATTGCCCTGTAGGCATGTGTGGATAATTTAAAAACATCAATTTCACTTTGCTTAAATCTGTTTTTACCATTGCATCTAAATCTGGCATCCAATTATTTTCTTCAATCAAATCATAATTGATACAAATACCGCCAGCCAATGTTACAGCACTTTTATAAGTAGGATAACCAGGGTTTGGTATCAATGCTTCATCACCTTCATTCAAGTATGTCATACAAATATGCATGATGCCTTCTTTACTCCCTATTAATGGTAAAATTTCTGTATCTGCATTTAATGCTACACCGTACCATGTGCTATACCAATCTACCACAGCGTTTCTTAATGCTGGAGAGCCTTTGTAAGATTGGTATGCATGTGTGTTTAATTTTGCAGACTCGTCCTGCAAAGTTTTTATAACATCGGGGTGTGGTGGTAAGTCAGGGCTGCCAATACCAAGGTTAATAATATTTTTTCCTTCTTTGTTTAATGAATCTATCTCTCTAAGTTTTTGAGAAAAATAATATTCATTTATATTTGCTAATCTATCGGCTGTTTTAAAATTCATATTCTATTTTTATTTTTTGCTCACGTATTTTTTCAAATTTATTTTTTTGCGTTTACTCATTTTCTTTTTCTGAGGAGACGGGAAGGCGTTTTACTTTATATTATAATTCATGTATGTAACTATTTAAAAAAGAAAGGCGTTAAGAAAATGCTACGCATTTATAAAAGTATTTTCAAGTTACAAACCAATCAACTATTCAAATCTTTCAACAATTTCCCTTTCGGGGCATAAGGTTTTCTACAAAATACTTAATCTATCTTTCAATCTACTTTGTTTCCTCCTTTTGTGGCGGAAATAGAGTGGGCTGCATTTCTATACACTCCATAAACCTTCAATGATTCTGTAAGCCCTTTCATTTTTTCTATTGTTTTATTAAATATATCTAACGAATCAAATTCCATATCTGCATGAAAAGAATATTTAAAATTACTGCCTGGTATCGGGAAACTTTGCAGCTTACTTAGATTTATTTCAGCTGCGGCTATTGTAGTTAAAACCTTTGCAAGTATACCTTTTGAGTGATTTGTTGTAAAATTTATAGATGCCTTATTAGCATTTTCTATTTTTTCAATAACATCCTCTCTTTGTAAAATCAAAAACCGAGTGCAATTATTTTTCATCGTTTGTATGCTTGGTGCTATTACATCAAGGTTATATAACTCAGCCGCAAGTTTGCTAGCTATTGCAGCAGTATGCTTATTTTTATGCTGATGAATATGTTTTGCACTCAAAG
Source organism: Ferruginibacter sp. (assembly GCA_043765095.1). Lineage (GTDB taxonomy): Bacteria > Bacteroidota > Bacteroidia > Chitinophagales > Chitinophagaceae > Ferruginibacter. The sequence goes on along the minus strand of JAYUJS010000479.1, from coordinate 433 downwards.
CGGTATCCTCTGTTTCTACCAATTTCCAATTATGCTTTTCCAAATATTCCATGCATTGCAACAACGCCATTTGGTGGCTATGCACTTCTTTAATATCTTCTAATTTTACACCAGGGTTTACTAATAAGTTTTGTTTAATATTTAAATATACTTCCCCAATTATTACCAATTTACTATTTTGTAGTAAAGAGTAGTTTGGTAAAATACTGCCAGCAATAGAGTTCTCTATGGCCATCACTCCACCATCACTTTCTTTTTTGTTGGCTGCAATTCGTACCACATCTCTAAAATTTGCACAAGGAATAACTTTCACATTTTTACCAAAAAAATATTGAGCTGCCGCTTGATGAAAACTTCCTTCATAGCCTTGTATTGTTACTTTTTGTGCCATAATATAAATGCAAAAAATCCCGACTGGTTAGTCGGGATTTTT
>JAYUJS010000478.1:0-2382 GCA_043765095.1 Ferruginibacter sp. | reverse complement strand
ATACACTCAAATTATTATCGAAACCTGCTGCTTGTTGATAAATTGCATCCTGCCAATTTGTATTAGCAGAACCTAACAAATTTTTAAATTTATTATCTCCAGTTATGGCAGCTTCTTCAGTAATTATTTTTCGTACTTCATCGCCTGTAAGCACTTTTATAAAATCTCCAACTTTTGATAATGAATACTTACTACTAAAATTAAATTGCGTTTTGCCTGTACCTCCTTTTTTGGTATTAATTAATATAACACCATTGGATGCACGAGAACCGTACAAAACTGTAGAAGCAGCATCTTTTAAAACTGATATTGACTCAATATCATTAGGATTGATTGTACCCAAATAATTCGGTGAACCTTTAAGCTCATTACCTTCTACAGGCACACCATCTATTACTATTAAAGGGTCGTTACTTGCAGTTAAGGATGCACCTCCACGAATACGAATTTTACTACCACCACCAGCAGCACCGCCGCCAGTTGTTATTTCTAACCCAGCAACTTTACCTTGTAATAATTGTTCTGTAGAATTTATAGAACCTTTTTGAAAATCTTTCGCAGATACGGCAGTTACCGCACCAGTTAGATCAGCTTTCTTTTTTGTACCGTAAGCTACCACCACCACATCTTGCAATTGTTGGTTTGCAGTAGTTACTTTCATGTTTAATATAGACCTGCCGCCTACTGCGGCTTGTTCTGTACCAAAACTTACAGAAGAAAAAACTAAAGTGCCGTTTGCTGGAGCTACAATGCTATAAGCACCAGAAACATCTGTTTTTACTGCAGTTTTTGTACCTTTTAATAATACTGTTACACCAGCTGCTGGTGTGCCGTCTTTAGAATCTGTTACTATACCTGTAACAGTCTGCGCAAAGCTGGTTGCAGAAAGACCTGCAAAGATTAGCATTATGCACACTTTGAGGACTTGTTTTAAGCGAATTTTCATAAATGATGTTTTGTTTTTGGTTATACAGTATTAAAATTATTAAAACGTTAAATAAACAACAAACGTTTGTTAAAAATTAAAAATACATTTTTTTTTTATGAAAACGTTTTCGTAATAAAATTTATTTTAAACATTTTAATTTCCGCAAAATAGAAAGTCCTTTTTTTATATAAAAACACTACCAAAAAAAAGTTAATATATTGATTTATATATTATTAAATAATATTAAAAAGGTTTTTAATTTTTAATAATTTTTAAAATTATTTTTATTTTATTAATACTTTCTAAACAAATCTAAAAAAATAGGCAGCTTTTTTGCTTTTTAAAAAAAAGTATAATAGATTTACGAAGTTGTAAAATTGCAAAATTTTATTAAAATATGGAGTGCAACAAAAAGCATTTACATTTTACGATTAAATTTTATTATGAATTTAAAGGAATTATCAAAAGAACTTAATTTATCTATTTCAACAGTTTCAAAAGCATTGAGAGATAGACCAGAAATTAGTACTGCTACAAAAAAGAAAGTACTAAAAAAAGCAAAGGAATTTAACTACCAAGCTAATCCATTTGCAAGCAACTTAAGAAATCAAAAAAGTAAAACGATTGCTGTTATTATTCCTGCTATTGCCAATAATTTTTTCTCTTCAGCTATTAATGGTGCTGAGTCTTATGCACAGGGCAAAGGCTACCACGTACTCATATACCAAACACATGAAGATGTAAAAAAAGAAATGGCTGTAGCTAAACATTTATTAAATGGGAGGGTAGATGGTATTATGATTTCGCTAACGAGGGCTACTACCAAAACTAAACATTTAGAAGATTTAAAAAATAGTGGGATACCGTTGGTATTTTTTGATAGAGTTCCTGAAAAAATGGATTCTCCAAAGATAACTACCGATGATTACAATAGTGCTTTTGCTGGAACACAACATTTAATAAAAAATGGTTGTAAAAGAATTGCGTTTTTGTCTATTTCCAACACCCTCTCTATTATAAATAATAGAATGAAAGGGTATTTAGATGCACTAAAAAAACATGACATATTGGTAGATGAAAAACTAATTGTTTACTGCGGTGATGATAAAAAAGAAAATAAAAATTTTATAAAAAAAATTTTAAGCAAATCAAATAGGGCCGATGGGATTTTTGCTTCTGTAGAAGAATTAGCTATTACAAGTTATGAAATATGCGAAGAGTTAAATTTTACAATACCTACAGATGTAAAAATAATAAGTTATTCCAACTTACAAACAGCGGCTATTTTAAATCCATCGCTTACTAGTATTACACAACCTGCTTATGAAATAGGCAGAGAAGCAGCTAGCATTTTATTTAAATTGGTAGATAAAAAAGAAATTGGTGCTAAAGAAGCTAATACTGTTTTAAAGTCTAGTTTAATAGTGAGGGATTCTACAAAGGGTTAAATGTTG
>JAYUJS010000477.1:0-6358 GCA_043765095.1 Ferruginibacter sp. | reverse complement strand
TACTATATAATGATAATTGATTACAAGAAATAGGTTCTACAATATTTATAGTATCACATTTATAACTTACACATAAACCATATTGTATACGTAAGCATACGTAGTACCTGCCCGCTTGTGCGTACGTATGTATAGCATTCCAAGTAGTTGCAGTACTACCATCTCCAAAACTCCACAATGCAGTAGCTGTTGCAAATGGTGAAACGGCATTTGTAAAAATTATTTTTTTATAATTTACCGAGTCTGCACGCCATGTATAGTTTGCATTAATATTACAAAGCTGTAGAACATTTATTGTATAACATTTTTCACTCACACAATTTGTAAGCACTCCATTAGGATTTCTTTTTATTATACACAAGCAAACGTTGTATGTACCTGCATTTGCGTAGGCATGTGTAGGGTTTACTTGATTTGATGTTGTACCATCTCCAAAAGCCCAACGGATAGAATCAGTAGCAGTAAGCGGTGCAGACATATTTACAAAATGGTAAGTATAATTTGCAACTGTTGGTAAACTATCTCTATAGCTGTAAAAATTAGTTACAAGTGTGCATGGTAAACAAACCACAATTGTTTTGCAAAACTCTCTCACACATGGCGTAGCACCTACAATGGTTGTAGGTTTTTTTACTCTTATGCAAACTATGTAATTACCAGCTGTTGTATAAACATGGTTAGGATTTATTTGGTTTGATGAAGTACCATCACCAAATGTCCATGTAACAGAATCTCCAGTTGCGTAGCCAATAGTTGTATTGGTAAAATGTATTAAATTAGATTGTAAAGAATCAGTATTATTAGAAAAATTAGCTTGCATATTGCAAGGAATTACAGGTGGTGCTACAACAACTAAATAACATTTTTCGCTCACACAATTTGTAAGCACTCCATTAGGGTTTCTTTTTATTATACGCAAGCAAACATTGTATGAGCCAGCATAGCTGTATGTATGATTTGGATTTACTTGGTTAGAAGTGGTACCATCTCCAAATGTCCAACGAATAGAATCTGATATAGCAAGTGGAGTAGATGTGTTGGTGAAATGATAAATATTAGGAATGGTTACAAGACTATCTCTATAATAAGTAAAGTTTGAAATGAGATTACAATTAGGAAAAGCTGCCAACATTGTAATTGGTCTGCAAGTTTCATTTATACATACTGGCATACCAGTAATTGAACTATTCTTTTTTACTTTTAAACAAACTGTATAAACACCTGCTGCGGAATAAAGATGATTTGGATTTTGAACGTGAGACACTGGTGAACCATCCCCAAAATTCCAAGTTAAAGAATCTGTATTATTAAAAGGATAAAACTGATTTATAAAATGAACAGTAGCAGGTGCAGAAGTAGGTGTAGAATCTGCATCACTTTTAAATCCTGCCTGTGTAAAACACTGATATGCTATTGTATCTAATCTGCATTTTTCACTTATACAATTAGATAATGTTCCATTTGCATTTCTTTTTATAATACGTAAACATACATTGTATATGCTAGGGCTATTAAAAGCATGAACTGGATTGAAAGAATTTGAGCTAGTTCCATCTCCAAAAGTCCATCTAATAGAATCAGAGTTCGTAGAATAATTAGAAGAGTTATGATAAAAATATTCTAAAGATGTATTTGGGTTGCCAGAATTAACATAACTATAAAAATTAGTTGATAAAACACAGGCGCCTTGAGAAATTGATATATATTGTATAGCGTAATTACTACATAAGGTATTACCACTTGAGTCATATCTTGAAACAAAATGATTGATTTGAAATGTACCTGTAGGGAAAACACGAGTTGGAGATACAGCATTAGAAACGCTATCATTCCCTCCGTCAAAAAAATACCATGTATGTCTAACATTTGGAGAATCTAAGGTAGCAGCAGCTGGATTAAACTTTACCGTAGAACTATTTAAAATTTGTGTGGTAAATGCAGCATCGCAAGATTGTTGTGCATTGGCTTGCATAGTAACTATTGCAAGCAGTACAATTAAAAATGAGTAAATCTTTTTCATAGCGTTGTTTTGATAATGTTTGTAATTAGATACATGCTATAGATACCCTTAAAGGTTAAACCGTTGCTTGCGTTGTATTAATTATTTTCTCTTATTTGTTGAAGCATTTTTTCTATAGCACGCCTACCTGCTCTACCTGTGCCGCTGTAGCCATTTATTTGTATACTAAAAAGGAGCAACTTATTTTTTTGTGTATATAAGTAACCACTTAATGAAACATTGTTACTCATGCTACCTGTTTTTGCAAATATTTTACCAGCGGCATTTTCATAGTAACCTCTTAGTGTGCCTTGCCCTGCCGTTGGTAAAATTCGCTTTATTCTTTCTATTCCAAATTCGTTTTTCATTTTATCTAATAAATAAATAAAATCTTTGGGGCTAAATAAATTGTAACGGCTAAGCCCACAACCATCTACCCAACGAGGTTTGGTAGGTAAGTCTTTAAAATCCGTAGCAAGTAAAGTATCAATAATATCTTCATCGCTCATGTAGCCTAGTTTTTCATTGCTTACCATGAGTAAGGTTTGCTCAGCAAAAAAATTATCGCTATTATGCATCATGGGCTGTAAAAGAGAGTCGGTAGGCTGGGAATGAATCTCCATTTTTTTCCAATTATAACTTACACTATCTGGTAAAGTTGGAAAGCCAATATTTATTTCTTTATGTATAGTATCTCCTAATAATTTGGTAGCAAGCTTTAAAGAAGTAATAAATGGTGTTGCAAAAGTTTCGGTTGTTTTATTATTTAGCTTTATAGTAAAATCATTTTTAAAAAAATCTCTTTCAATGCTGGTTTCTATATTTTTTTTTTGTGAAAGGCTTACAAAATTTGATGCATTTATAGGTATTGTTTGGCAAACATTTTTTTTACAAAAAAAAATTATACAATTTCCATACACAGGCAGTGTAGAGCGTTCTGCCATGTAGTAATCTTGGTAATCGTTCCATACCCAACCATTACCATAAGCTTTACTTGAAAAGTTTTCGTCTCTTATATTTATTTGCTTTGTACTGGTTTTTAAAAAATCTACTACTGGTTGTTTTAAAAAATCTGGATGCAATAATGTAGGGTCGCCCGTAGGTGTTACAACTATATTATTTAGAAATTCTGTATATCTTAAACCCACCAAACTATCGCCCAAATATTTCATGGCTGCATACATGGTAAACAATTTTACATTGCTGCTTGGTGTAAAGTTTTTTTCTGCATTGAAATTGTATAAATATTTTTTTGTGGCAGGTTCGTATATGCTTATGCCTACATGCCCACTACGTAAAGCGGTATCGTTTAAAAAAACGTCAATTTGTTTTTGAGTTATCTGCCCTATTGTTTTGCAAGAATAAATTATACTAGCAAAGAAGAAAATAAAAATGTATTTCATAAAAACTTAATCTAATGCATAATAAAAGATGAATAAAGAGATATAGATGAAATGTGCGACGCCAATGAAGATGCACATAGCTGAGATTGTTTGGGTAATTTCGACACAAACAGTCGGAATTGCCCAAACAGAAAAACTACTCCCTCGCCTCTCCCACAAAAAAAGTGGGACAGGCGCTGGAAAGAAGCTAGACTACTATATTTTAAAAGTACTTTATTTTTTAGCAGTAGCAAGTCTAAATACTAAGTAATCAATACTAGTTTCTTTCTTGCACCCTCAACCATCGCTCAGGAAAATCATTTTTACCAGCTACCAAATAATCGTTGTAACTACATGCTACAAATTTACCATCGGGCATTTGCATCCACCATCTATTGGTTCTTTTGCTTTGCAAAAAAAGTGTTTCTACTTCTGCAAATACGGTATGGTATTCATTAAAATTATTTCTATCTTCTAGTGATGATTCTTGATTTTTTCGATGCTGCCCATCTATAAAATACCAACACATTTGTGCTATTTGTGCTGCGGTTATTTCACTTACATCATCAGTAGGGTTATAGCCGTAAAAACCAATGCTATTAAGGTTATCGCTCATGCCTGCATAGCGTGTAAGTGTGCAGGCATCTATACCTGTAAGTCCATTGGGGCAGTTTTTATTTGTGGGTGCATCGCTATATTTTAACGCTGCTACATCAAAACTTAGCATGTGGCTATTGCGAATTACAGGCTCCATTTCTACAATATTATCAAGTACATTTCCGAGGCGGTAACAATCAAAACGTAATTTATCAATCGTCTGTAACATGCGTGGGTGCACAAAATAACTTTGAAATGCAATGTGATTATAATGCTTCATTAAATTAGGCTCACCTGTAAACATTTCCATCAAAAAAATATCAGAAGGTTTTCTGCTTTCTGTTTCTAAGTTAATATAGGCATCTACACAAGTTACTTCTATCATTTGGTTGGTGCTTTTATAAGCTAGGTATTGTGCTAGTGTAATATCATGGCTACCGCCAATAATTACAACTATTTTTTTACGAATGTATAATTCTTCGAGTACCGTTTTTATGGCAGCATAGCTATCATTGAGTGTGGCTCCTTTTTTTATATTGCCAATATCTGCAATTTTTATTTCACTATGCCAGTAATGTAATTTGTATAATTGCTTACGTATAATATTAGCGGCATTGTTTTCTTTTTTGCTACTATCATTACCTCTATTTTCTAAAACACCCACCAATACTACATCTGCATTGTTTACATCAAAATATTCTGCTTCCTCAGTAAGTATATGTTTTCCTATTTGTCCATCAATGTATCCTTCGTCTTCGCTTATTTGGGCAAGTGAAATGGTTTCTAAAAAATCGTTAAAATCCTGCATGTAAACGTTTAGTTTTTACAAATGTATGGAGGATGATTGAAAGTAATAAGTTTAATAAGATTTAAAATTTAATGTTCAAATTTTTTTAAAATACATGATGTATTATTTGAATTTTTTGTTTTATTTACAGTCGTTTGTTGTACATCATACACTCTTACAAAAGTTTATATAACTTTCCTGGCAATGATGCAATGACGCCTTGCATTTCCAACATTAATAAAGCGTTGGCTACAGCGCTGCTGCTTAAACAACTTTTAAAGTTTAATTCGTCAATTTGTATACTTTCTTTTTCTTTTAAAATATCCGTAATTAATTTTTCATCAGGCGTAAGTTCTATAAACAATTCTCTTTGTTGTTTTATTTTTTTAGGCCCATCTTTCCAATTCATAATATGCAATAAATCATCTGCGGAAGTAATGAGTAAGGCTTTATTGTTTTTTATTAGATAATTGCAACCTTCACTTCTACTATCTGTAATCCTGCCTGGTATAGCAAATACATCTTTGTTATAATTATTGGCAAGCTCGGCAGTAATTAATGAGCCACCTTTTGCACTACTTTCTATTACAATTAATGCATCGCTTATACCTGCTACAATTCTATTTCGTCGAGGAAAATTTTGCCTATCAGGATTTGTGCCACTCATAAAATCCGTTAGCAAACCACCTTGTGTAAGCATTTCTACTGCAAGCAATTTGTTTTGTGCAGGGTACACTTTATCTAGCCCATGAGCCATTACTCCTACTGTTTTTAAATTGTTTTTTAAAGCTGCTTTGTGTGCTATAGTATCTATACCAAATGCAAGCCCACTCATTATTAATACGTTTTGTTCTGCTAAATCTTGCAACATTTTTTCACAGATATTTTTACCATAATCACTATTGCTTCTTGTACCTACTATAGATACTATTTTTGCTACATTTAAATCTGCATTGCCTTTGTAATAAAGCATTGTAGGGCTGTCATAGCAGTTTAGCAACCGCTGTGGATAATTTTTTGCTGTAATAAAAAGTGGTGTTACTTTACTTTTTTCAATAAACTTAATCTCGTCTTCACATATTTTAAAATCTGCAAAATGCTTTATAGCATTGGCCGCAATAGTACCAATGCCTTCAATATTTTCTAGCTGATTTTTTTTAGCTTTAAAAATTGCTTCAGCATTTTCAAAATGCTCAAGTAATGCTTTAGCACGCACGTCACCTATGTTGGGTACAAGGGTTAGTGCTATTTGGTAAAGTAAATCGTTGTTTATCATTGTTAGACAATATTACTGAAATCAATTTGAAATTACACTCATTTCAGTCCTCCTATTTTGCGCCTTGCTTAACTCAGTATTATTACTAGCTATTGGTTTAGTTTCTCCAAAACCTTTGCCTAACAGTCTTTTTATAGCTATGCCTTTTTTTAATAAATAATTTATAACAGCTTTACTTCTATTATTACTGAGTAATAAATTATCTGCAGGCTTTCCTACATTATCTGTGTAGCCACTTATTTGTATAATTAAGCTTGGGTTTTCTAACATTAATAAAGCTACTTTATCAAGTTCCGCAAAGGAGGTTATTTGCAAAT
>JAYUJS010000476.1:0-6370 GCA_043765095.1 Ferruginibacter sp. | reverse complement strand
TTGCTAAAAAAGACCAACCTACTTTTGATTATAAAGTGAGTGTGGATATTACAGATGTAAATGGTGAAACAAGAAGTGCATCTACAGATGTATCTGTTTCTTACCAAGCATTAAAATTAGATATTATTGCCGATGAAAAAATGAATGTAGATAGCATAAAAAATATTGGCATTGGTACCACAAACACAAATGGTTTGTTTGAAAAAGCAACTGTGAATATTCAGATGTACAAATTGAAAGAACACAATAAAATGTTTCGCAGCAGGTATTGGGCACAGCCAGATGTATTTACAATGAACAAAGGCGAGTACTACCAAAGCTTTCCGTATGATGTGTATGCCGATGAAGACCAAATGGGCAAATGGGAATTGGGAGAAAAAGCTATTGATAAAACGGATACAACTGGAAAAGACAATAGATTTAAGATATTAGACACAAGACTAAATGCAGGTTGGTATAAAATTATAGCCATTACTAAAGACAAGTATGGTGAAGAAGTAAAAGCGGAAAAATTTATTCAGTTGGCAGTGAGCAGTGGGCAATTGGCAATAAGCAAAGAACCTATAAATATTGATGTTGAAAAACAAAAAATAGAACCTGGTGAAAAAATAACTTACAACATAACAACAGGTTTTAAAAAGATATGGCTCATACAAAACATTGTAAGAACAAATGAAAATTACAAAATAACCTACCCAGCTGTAAGTGCTGGAGAAATATTTATAAACACAATAGATGTAAGCGAAACTGACCGTGGTGGCATACTAATGAGTTATGTGTTTGTGCAGCACAATCGAATATACACAGGTGCAAAAAGCTTTGCTGTACCATGGAGCAATAAAGATTTGAATATTTTGTACGAAACATTTAGAGATAAACTAGCACCAGGCAGCGAAGAAAAATGGAAGATAAAAATTACAGGTAACAAAGCTGAAAAAGTAGCTGCGGAAACTTTGATAAGCATGTACGATGCCTCTCTAGACCAATACAAGCCGCATGCTTGGTCTGCATTGGATTTGTGGCCAGGTTTAAATAGTGATATTAATTGGGGTGGAAGTACGTTTAATGATATAGCTTCTAATGACAATGACTTATTTAGGAATGAGTATTTGAATGGGTTGGAAAAAGAGTATGATTACTTGTTGAATAATGGGTGGAGTGAGGTTGGGTACATGAATAGGATGTATGAAAGAAGAGGGATGGTAGCTATGTCTGCACCAATGACTGTAGGGGATATTAATGGCAATTTAGAAAGTGTTGTTGTTTATAAATCAAATAAACAACAACAAAAATCACTAAGGAGGGATGGAGCTACTGATGATGATGGTATTAGAGATAGAGCAGCAATGAACGGCGATTTTAACAACAAATCTGACTCTTTAAATATAAATCTCAAAAAAGATAAAATTACTATACCTCAACCCGAAATCAAAATCCGCAAAAACTTCAACGAAACAACTTTCTTCTTCCCTGCACTAGAAACGGATGTAGATGGCAATGTAGCATTTTCATTTACCATGCCCGAAGCATTAACGCAATGGAAGTTGATGACATTGGCACATACAAAAGAATTGGCAAGTAGCGTTTCTACAAAAACTACAGTTACACAAAAGCAATTGATGGTGCAACCCAATGCCCCACGCTTTTTAAGAGAGGGCGATAGAATGGAGTTTTCGGCAAAAATTGTAAACCTCACCTCTAAAGAAATTACTGGTACATCACAATTAGAATTGTTAGATGCAGGTACAAACAAACCTGTGGACGGTTGGTTTAAAAATGTGTTTCCAAATCAATATTTTACTATACCAGCTGGGCAAAGTGTAGCAGTAAAATTTCCGATAGAAGTGCCAAGTAATTTTAATGCGGCTATGATGTACAGAATAAAAGCCATCACAAAAGATAATTTATATAGCGATGGTGAAGAAGCTGCATTGCCAGTACTTACAAATAGAATGTTGGTTACAGAAAGTATGCCACTAAACATGCGGAATGTTGCGACAAAGAATTTCAAATTCGATAAGTTATTAAATTCGGCATATTCTCCAACATTAAGCACACATGCACTTACGGTGGAATACACAGGCAACCCTGCATGGTATGCTGTGCAAGCTTTGCCATATTTAATGGAGTATCCTTACGAGTGTGCAGAGCAAAGTTTTAGTAGGTATTATGCCAATACATTGGCATCGTTTATTAGCAATGCATCTCCAAAAATTAAGCAAGTATTTGAGCGTTGGAAGATTACTGATACGGCGGCGTTAATTAGCAACCTGCAAAAAAATGAAGAATTAAAATCGGTACTTTTACAAGAAACACCTTGGGTATTGGATGCACAAAACGAAACACAGCAAAAGAAAAACATTGCATTGTTATTTGATATGGTTCGTTTGGCCTCAGAAAAAAATAAAACATTGGCTAAATTAAAAGATATTCAAACGGAAAATGGTGGCTTTGCATGGTTTAAAGGTGGTAGAGATGATAGATACATTACACAATATATTACTACGGGTATTGGACATTTAAGAAAATTAAAAGCAGTACAAGGAGATGATTATGAAAGCTTGAAACCAATAGTTGATAAGGCATTACATTACTTAGATGCAAGGCTTAAAGAAGAGTATGATGGTTTGATAAAGTATAAAGTAAAATTAGAAAATAATAATTTATCATACACTGCTATTCAGTATTTGTATATGCGTAGTTTTTTTAATGAAACTACTATTAACGCATCTGCAAAAAAAGCGGTGGATTATTATACTGGGCAAGCATCAAAATATTGGTTGAGCCAAAGTAAATATATGCAAGCAATGATAGCACTTGCACTGCATAGAAAAGCAGATGTAAAAACACCCAAAGCCATTATAGAATCACTCAAACAAAATAGTATAAGCAGCGAAGAGTTTGGTATGTACTGGAAAGATTTTAACAAAGGCGGTTACTATTGGTACCAAGCGCCAATTGAAAGCCATGCCATGATGATAGAAGCATTTACAGATATTGATGCAAATAAAAATACTATAGATGATTTAAAAACTTGGTTGCTCAAACAAAAGCAAACACAAAATTGGGGCACTACCAAAGCTACTGCCGAAGCATGTTATGCATTGTTGTTGAATGGTAGTGATTGGTTGAGCGAAGAAAAAATTGTTACTATTAACCTTGGCAATACAACCATAAAAAATACCGATTATAAAAGCGAAGCAGGTACAGGTTATTTCAAAAAGAGAATAGAAGCCGCAAAAGTAAATTCAAGTATGGGAAATATTAGCGTTGTAGTAAAGAGTGCCCAGAACCCACCTTTGGAGGGCAGGGGGGCTTCTTGGGGAGCTGCCTATTGGCAATACTTTGAAGACTTAGACAAAATAACTTCTGCAGAAACACCGCTTAAACTAGTGAAGAAATTATTTATAGAAAAAAACTCGGATAAAGGGCCAATACTACAAGCCATAAAAGATGGCGATGCAATAAAAGTAGGTGATAAAATAAAAATACGCATAGAATTAAAAAGCGATAGAGATATGGAATATGTACACATGAAAGACATGCGTGCCTCTTGCATGGAGCCAACAAATGTAATTAGCGGATACAAATACCAAGGTGGACTTGGCTATTACGAAAGTACAAAAGATGCTAGTACTAATTTCTTTTTTGGTTGGCTACCAAAGGGTACTTACGTTTTTGAATATTCCTTATTCGTTACACATAATGGAAATTTTAGCAATGGCGTTACAAGTATACAATGTATGTATGCGCCAGAGTTTACGAGCCACAGTGAAGGGGTGAGGGTGAGTGTGGAGTAGGCGTAGACAGGGCTGTGCCCATGGTTAATGAATGTAAACTCCTGTTGGGATTGTTTGTAAACCTGTAAGATTTTGCTCTTGCAGGTTTTTATTTTTATAATATATTTCGTTTATAAAAATTTATATTTGCTTCATGCAAAAAGCCGCTCAAAATTTCTCCATACAAAAAAAGATAGCGGCACTTTCAATCTTATTATTTCTAATAAAATTTACGGCTTGGTTTTTAACACATTCTGTAGCTATACTTACAGATGCGCTAGAGAGTATCGTAAATGTAGTTGCGGGATTATTGGGTATTTATAGTTTGTATGTATCTGCAAAACCAAAGGATGAAGATCATCCTTATGGCCATGGCAAGATAGAATTTATTTCTGCTGCGGTAGAGGGTACTTTAATTTTTGTAGCGGGTATACTTATTATTTATAGTGCTACTAAAAATTTTTTTAAACCCAACGAAGTTGATAAACTTGATTATGGAATTTTATTAATTGCTATTACCGCAATTGTGAATTATGCAGCTGGCTATTTTTGTGAACTTATTGGTCGTAAAAATAATTCGCTGCCACTTATTGCCAGTGGGGTTCATTTAAAAACTGATACTTATACAACCATTGGGATTATTGCAGGTTTAATATTATTGTATTTCACAAAAATAATGTGGATAGATAGTGCAGTAGCTATTTTGTTTGCTTGTTTAATTTCTTATACTGGTTACAAAATTATTCGGAGTTCTATTGCGGGCATTATGGATGAAGCCGATACTAATTTGCTTACACAAATGATAACAACATTGAACGAAAGCAGAGGGCAAAATTGGGTAGATATTCACAATATGCGCATCATAAAATATGGAGCGTTATTACATATTGATGCACACTTAACTGTGCCTTGGTATTTTAATGTAAACGAGGCGCACAAAGAGGTAGACGACCTCAGCAATTTGCTTAGAAAAAATTATGTTGACTCATTAGAAATATTTGTGCACTCAGATGCTTGCTTAGATTTTAGCTGTGCAATTTGTATAAAAATGGATTGCGAAAGTCGCTTGCATGAAAATACCAAAAACATACATTGGACTTTTAAAAATATTTCTTCAAATGAAAAACATACTATCAATACGAATTAATATTATATTTTGAGGTGTGATTTTTAAGCCATTCAGCAATATCGTCAAATTTAATTTCGTCAGTAGATATTCTTTTTCTTGTGCAGCGTTTGCTGAACAGGGCCTTTGCGATGTTGGGGGGGGTTGAAAAACGACAAGCCCGGAACCGCAGCCGATTGAAAAAAAATGTACAAGATTACCAAAAGTTCAGCTATGATTGTAATGCCCTAACAACTGCTGCCATGTTGATTTAAAGATGAAGATTACATATGTCATGCCCCAATATTGCAAAACTCCATGTTGGTGGCAGATTTATTATCGAAGTTCAAATTCTATTACCTTTATTTGGGAAACAGCTTTGCCATTTACTTTTGTAGGCTTCCAATTATGCATTGTTTCTAAAAATTTAATTAAGTCGTTTTCAAATCCTAATTTTGAAATAGGTTTTTAATTGGTCATTTTTCCTTCAGAGTCAATTGTAGTCTGTACTCTTAATTTTCCAATTATGTTTTGGGAATTGTTTAAAATTAGTTTTTTCTTAAGCTCTCTATTAAATTTATCATTTCCACCTTGGTATTTTGCAAATACCCATCTGTTGTCCAATTTTGGAAAGCATTGATTCATTTCAAAAATTTTCGCTGTCAAAAATATTTCAGGTTGTTCGATAATACAGTACGATGTATCGTTATAAGGTTTTGTTCCGTTCACTATAGAATTAATATTGCCGTTAGAAAATTGTCCGTTCGAAAAATTTTCCAAGTTCATAATAAAATCATTTGAGGGAATATCTTTTTTCCAAACTCCAATCCGCTTACCATTGAGAATTTTACCACTAACTTTCATAAAATGCTCATTTGTTTCATATCCAAACCAATCTCCGTTACCTGAATCTACCAAGTGCTTGCTTTTTTCATCCCAAAATTCTAATACAAGTATATTTTTTTGTTTAAATTCTAGAACCTGATGTTTACTTCCATCTTCGTAATAATAATTCCAAACTCCTGTTTTGTTGTCATTAGTATACGTTCCACTTTTTTCAAGTTGCCCGTTTGGATAGTAGAATTCAAAAAATTCTTCTTTTTTCCCATTTGTATAATTTCCTATAAGTGCTGCTAATGAATCAGGATAATAGTCTGTAAATCTTCCCGAAAAAAATGATAATATCGAATCTACTTTTACAACTCGAAATAAAGTTGAGCAATTAGGTTTGACCATTTGATATCTATCGTTGTAGTAAAAAACTATTGAATCAGCACCTAATTGATTAATAACTTCATTTATAGGTTTAGGTCTTTTGTCATAATCTTTCATGTCAAGTTTAAAGACTTGACTATGAAGATTTGTCGTAATACAAATCATAAGAAAAAATAGAGTTTCTTTTTTCATTTTAAGATATTTTAAAGTTTATGCATTTTCGCAAAACTTGCCATCAATGCCTTTGTTGCTGTTTGTTATGGTTATCATT
>JAYUJS010000475.1:0-6379 GCA_043765095.1 Ferruginibacter sp. | reverse complement strand
TTGCAGTTGCCAAGCCAAACATTGCAATTACATTTTGTGTAGCAGGCGCCATGGTAAATAATATATTGCTACGAGCTATCATATAAATACCTGCCGTTACCATGGTAGCTGCATGTATAAGCGCACTCACGGGTGTTGGGCCTGCCATTGCATCGGGCAACCAAGTGTATAAAGGTATTTGCGCACTTTTGCCACATGCGCCTAAAAACAGCAATGCTGTTATTCCTGTAATATCAAAAGAAGATAATTTATCTAAACTAGCTTTCGTAAATAATTCATCATACTGTACAGTTCCAACTTTTGTTATCAACCAAAAAACGGCTAATAAAAAACCAAGGTCACCAATACGATTCATAATGAATGCCTTCTTTGCTGCGTTGGTGTAATCGTTGTTTTTAAACCAATATCCAATCAATAAATAAGAGCATAGCCCTACACCTTCCCAACCAAAAAACATGATAACGTAGTTGCCACCCATTACAAGCAACAACATAGAGAACACAAATAAATTTAAATAAGCAAAATATTTTGCAAAATCTTTGCTTGGCTCATTGTGCATGTATGATGTAGAGTAAACATGTATGAGAAAACCTACACCTGTAATGATTAATAAAAATAAAGAAGAAAGTTGATCTATCTTAAAAGAAAAAGGAACAACCAGTGATTTTATATTTATAAGATTAAAATAAATAACGTTGGTTGTATTGCCGCTTTTTACTTGTAAAAATACCATTATACTTATTACAAAAGCAGCAAATATTGTTGCACTGGCCATAAAGCCCGATGCCGATTTCGATAAAACATTTCTTCCTAGCCCAGTGATAAGAAAACCTATCAAGGGAAGCAAAGGAATGAGGCAAATTAATACATTATTCATTGTAGATACAAGATATTAGATATGAGACACAAGATGATTATGTAACATATATATATTTATTTTAGTTT
The DNA here is from genome assembly GCA_043765095.1 of Ferruginibacter sp. Taxonomy (GTDB): domain Bacteria; phylum Bacteroidota; class Bacteroidia; order Chitinophagales; family Chitinophagaceae; genus Ferruginibacter. The sequence goes on along the minus strand of JAYUJS010000475.1, from coordinate 5,434 downwards.
TTTAATCTGTTTAAAAAGTTTACATCTATGCTATGCGTATTTCTGTATAGCATTACAATGATAGAAAGTCCTACACTTACTTCGGCTGCTGCTACTATCATTATAAAGAAAACAAAAATTTGCCCATCGCTTGCAAATGTTGGCAATGCCTTTGCAGCAGCACTTGCTGAATGCATATTTGAAAATGCCACAAACAAAAGGTTTACTGCATTCAGCATTAACTCCACGCACATAAAAACAATAATGGCATTGCGGCGTGTAAGTACACCCACAATTCCAATACTGAATAATGTTAATGATAATGCTATGTAATATTTGATATCCATTTTAAAGAATTTCATGCAATTAAACTAAGCTTGCAAAGCACGCATAGTTTAATTGCTTTTTTTATTAATTAATTTCATTCAAAATAATAAAGTAGATAAAAGAAACCTTTATGTTTCTTTGCTTACTTAGTTTCTTTGCGTGAAACTATAATTTTACATAAAGCCCAACACCCACACCCTGCGATGATGCCCCAATATTAAAAATATCTTTTACTTTTTTCTTTACTACTCCGTTAAAAATATCAACTGCTTTGTATGATGCTTTTTTGGTTAATAATTTTGTTACAACACCCACCAATAAGGATGTTATTGCAGGTGTTAGTAATTGTTTTACGGTTTGTGCATCAAATTTTTCTGTTCCTACCAAACCTCTTACTGTGCTGTATGTCGTAATGACAGTACCTGCTGCTGCAAGAATCTTGTATACTACCAATCCTGTTTTATATGTTTTATACAATCTCGTAATGTCCTCTGCACCTTTGCCATTAAATATAGTTCCTAATACTTTTATTCCTTTTAATTGCTCTCCTAAAATCCCCACTTTATTTAGTTGTAATTTTCCTAAAGAAAATTTTGGGCTAAATCCTTTTTTTACAGAAAGCAATTCTTTTTTACCTAATAAGTCTGTTACCTGCCCAAGAATATCATTTAGCTTTATTTGTGCATTGGTATTGCTTGCAAAAGCCAGGCAATAGATGAATGCAATGGCTAATATTTTTTTCATATTCTTAATTTTTTTCCTCGAGTTGAACTGGTGGCTACTAAAGGGAATCCCCTTCGGGGTTAGCTATTTTAAATATTGTTTCAATTTTAGAGGTACTAGTCTTGTGTATAATATCTTATTTCTAAAATCTATTCTCTACTCTTTTTTCCCAATCACTACCGCTCCCACCATTGCGCTTAAAAACAATACACTACTTATTTCAAAAGGCAATACGTAATCGGTAAACAAAACTTTGCCCAATGTTTTTATTAATCCTGCATTGCCACCTGCCATCATTACAGGGTGTGTATTTTTCATGGTCATAAATGCTGATAACAATACAAGCAATAAACTACCTCCCGAAATTACTGCTATGAATTGCATACGTTGATTTTTTGCAGGTTCGCTTTCTGCATTCAAATTCATAAGCATTACCACAAATAAAAATAATACCATAATGGCACCCGCATAAACAATAATATTTACGATTGCCAAAAATTGTGCATTTAATAAAATATAATGCCCAGATATAGCAAAGAATACTACAATGAGCCACAAAATACTGTTTACAGGGCTTTTGCTAGTAATCATCATAATGGCACTGCCTACAGCCATTAACGATAATAAAATAAATGAAATTGTAAGTGTGATACCCATTGCTATTAATTAACCGTTTCTCTTTTTACTCTATTACCTGCTGCTTTTTCGTACGCTTCTTTATCTGTAATTCTATTTGGAATTAGTAATTCTTGCTTGTTATAAATAAATTGTTTTCTAGAATATTCCGCCGGTGTAAATGTTTCGCTCAAATATATAGCATCTTTTGGACATGCCTCTTCGCACAAACCACAAAATATACAACGCAGCATATTTATTTCATATTTTGCTGCATATTTTTCTTCTCTATATAAATGCTCTTCTCCTTCTTGCCTTTCAGCTGCTTCCATGGTAATGGCTTCGGCAGGGCATGCTACTGCACAGAGGCCACATGCGGTACAATTTTCACGCCCCTCCTCATCTCTATTAAGCACTTGCAAGCCTCTAAATACAGGGCTAAACTCTCGTTTTTGCTCAGGATAATGTATGGTAGGGTTTCTTGTAAATATGTGCCTTAGGGTAATAAACATACCTTTTGCTATTGCAGGCAGGTACAATTTTTCCATAAAGCTCATCGGTCTTCTGTCTACGCTTTGTGCTCTGTTGGTTAATGATTGCATAATTTTTATGATAGTTGCAAAAATAAAGGTTTATGTTTCTTTATTATTACGTTTAAATTTTAATTTTTTTTTACCTAAACTTGCAAAATGCACTAACTTTTTTATTTGCTTGGCTTTTCGCTTCGGTAAAAGTTCAAAAAAGATTTTCTGTTCAACGGCTGCGGGATAGTAGCGGAAATCCTTTTTTGCCTGCCTTTGAGGTAAAAAAGATTGCAGTGGATAGCCCGGCAAATGTTGAGAGGAGGTTTGTTGTTGAAAGCCCCATTAACTTCTAAAGCCCCCGAAGTGGGACTTAGAAGTCTATAATACTTTAAAGACTTTTCATTACCTCAGACACCCAACCATGGGCTTTGAACCTTCAACTCTGTTACCACCACAACAAATGATTCGCCTTTGCTAAAATCAATGCTCCTGTTATTAGCATATTAAACAATGCAAGTGGTATTAATATTCTCCATCCTAAGTGCATAAGTTGGTCGTAACGAAACCTCGGTATTGTCCAACGGACCCACATAAAAATGAATATAAAAAATACTACTTTTATTAATAACATTCCGATGCCGATTAATGCAAGCCAATTGCCCATATCGGCATGTGCGGCTTCGTTAAAAAATGGCACATCGTACCCACCAAAATAAAGCGTAGCCATTATTGCGCTACTAATAAACATATTAATGTATTCTGCAAAAAGGTAGAAACCTAATTTCATAGATGAATACTCGGTGTGGTAACCGCCAATCAATTCACTCTCTGCTTCTGCAAGGTCGAATGGTGTACGATTACACTCTGCAAAGGCACAAATTATAAATATCAAAAAACCAAGCGGTTGGTAAATAATATTCCAATGCCCTGCTTGCTGTTGTAGCACCATTTCTTTTAGGCTTAATGTGCCGGTAAGAAAAAGCAATGCAATCATAGAAATACCCATGGCCAATTCGTAACTGATGATTTGTGATGCTGCACGTAAGCCCCCCATGAGTGCGAACTTATTATTGCTTGCCCAACTGCCAATCATAATGCCATATACACCTAAACTTAGTACGCCAAACACATACAAAATTCCAATGTTAATATCTGCAATTTGTAAAGAAATATCTCTATCAAATAAATGTACTTTATCGCCCCATGGTATAACGGCACTAGTCATTATGGCTGTCATCATAGCTAATGCTGGCCCCATTATAAATAAAAGCTTGGAAGAAAAGTTTGGTATAATTTCTTCTTTAAAAAATAATTTTAATCCATCTGCCAATGGTTGAAACATACCGAATGGTCCTGCACGATTTGGGCCTGGTCTATCTTGCAACCAACCTGCTACTTTACGCTCTGCAAAGGTGGTGTACATTGCTATTACAAGGCTTCCCATTACTACAATTGTAATTAGTACAAGTTTTTCTATAATGGTAAAAAGTTCTATTGCTAAAAACATAATTTAAAGTACAATTTTTTCGGTTATATATTTTTGGATTTCGGTTGCAATACGAATCGCTTGGTCAACGTTATCTTTTTTTAGGTCTTAAAAATCATCAGGGTATCTATATGCTACTGCATAATTTGTAATAGAATTTAAAGAGCCTTTAAAGTTTTCTATTGTTTTGTCAAAACCAACCAAAGTATCTATAATTGTTGATAAGTCATGCGTCTTAATTATTCTAATTTCAAAAAATATTTGATAAGCCTTTAAATACTTTTCGATGCTTTGCTGACATTGAAAGCATGATGCCTTATAAACAGGAAAATCACTTTTCAATATTTCTTTTGCAACTATTAAATCTTCTTTTGCAAATTGGATCCATCTTTTTAGTAAATCTTTAGTTTCTTTCATAAAGTTTTTTACTATTGAACAATGCGTTATTAATAAATGAATTTTTTAAATCTTTCCAATCATTCATTTCTGAAGTAGTATAAACAAAGATATCTTTCGGAAAAATTAATTTTTTTGTTTTATCCATTTCAGTCCAAACCTCTAAGTTTCTTTTTAAATGGGGAACATCAGTATGGGCAACTTCAATTAAAATATCCAAATCACTATGCTCATTTGCGGTACCATTTGCATAACTCCCAAACAGATATATCTTCTCCGGCTGCATAGTTTTTACTATAACATCTTTTAATAATTCTATTTGTTCGGTTGTTATCATTTTATTTAATTAAAATTAAGCATATATGAGTTTCCCCTTAGGCTCAGGTATATTCCACCCATTTTCTTTTGCTAACAACATCCATTCTTTTGCAACTTTATTTATTTCTTTTAATGCTTCTGCTTGTGTGCCTCCATGTGCAATGCATCCTTTTAATTCGGGTATTTCTGCTACAAATACTTTGTCGGTAGTGTTCCAATAAATTATGATTTCGTGTTTATTCATATTTTACCAATTTATTATTTACCAAAAATCCTCTAACCTGTTTTACCTGATAAGATTTAGCCTTACCATCTTTTGTTTTTTGAAGATTAATAATTCCCTCAACATCATTTATAAAAAATATTCTATGACTACCTCCAGTCTTCTGCTCTTCAAATCCAAGCCTTATCAATACCTGTATTAAATCTTCTAAATCAAAATTTGCATCTGCATTTCCAAATAATAATTTAAGTAATAATTTTTCTTTTTTACTCATTATTTTGATTGATTTACTCCACTCACATCATGTATATCCATCAACAATTTTGGTGCTCGCCCGCTCATTACATTCGTCATTGTTTCTTGCGGTGTGTTTAGCACTTTGTATTTGTTTGCACCAATTACCGAGTGACGGCTAATGGTTGTAACTCCTTCAACTGTCCAATCTGTTGTATCTTTTTTATCAAAACGACAAGTGTTACATATCCAACCAGGCTTACCATCATAACTTTGTACTTCTCCCCACTCATCTTTACGAGCTGTTACTCTAAATACTTCTTCGCCACGTAGCCATAATGTTACTTTTCCACAGCACTTTGGATTATCACAATTGCGATGTGCATCTACAGGTTTTGTAAACCAAACCCTATTTTTAAATCTAAATGTTTTATCCGTCAAAGCACCCACAGGGCAAACATCAATCATGTTTCCGCTAAAATCATTGTCCACCGCTCTTGCAATATATGTTGAAATCGCTGCATGGTCTCCTCTATCTACAATGCCATGCACTCGAGTATCTGTTATTTGATCTGCCACATAAGTACAGCGATAACAAAGTATGCACCT
>JAYUJS010000474.1:0-2394 GCA_043765095.1 Ferruginibacter sp. | reverse complement strand
TTCTGCTATAGTTTTTTTTTGTGTTATATCTAAAATTCTTTTAAGCAATAGCAGTGTCCATGTAGGTACGCCAGCAAGGCTTGTTACATTTTCCTTTGCAGTAGTTTGTGCCAGTTTTTCAATTTTATTTTCCCATTCATCTAGCAAGGCTATACTAAGTTCTGGCGTGCGCAACCATTGCCCCCAAAAAGGTGAGTTTTGCATTAATATAGCACTCAAATCTCCACATTGTACATCCTCAATTATTTGGCTTATTTGGTGTGAGCCACCCACCACAAGGCTTTTGCCTGTAAGCAAATCACTACTCGGAAAATTTTTATAATATTTAGTGAGTACATCTTTGCTTGCCTGAAAATGATTTTCTTTTAAACTTTCTTCACTTACAGGAATAAATTTGCTTTTATTATTAGAAGTGCCACTACTTTTTGCAAACCAATTTACAGGTGCATTCCAAAGCACATTCTCTTCACCTGCCATCATACGCTCTATGTAAGGGCGCATATCATCATACTCATGCAGTGGCACTGTTTTTTTAAATTCTTTTATCGTAAATAATTTTGCAAAATTGTACTGCTTTCCAAACACAGTGTATTGCGCATTAGAAACCAAACTTTGCAATACCTGCCTTTGCGCAGCTGCGGGGTGGTTTACCCAATTGTATATGCGCTTGTAGCGCAAGCGTGCAACGAATGATATTATTTTTGAAAGCAAATTCATTATTGCAGCAAGATAAAAAATTAAATGTAAGAAACGAATTTATAAATGTACTCTTACAAATTTTGTACAATAATTTTTTATTTCAATTGTTTTCATTAAATAATTAAAGAATATTTTTATAAAATTAAAATATACAAATCAATTATTTTATTCGTAAATGTGGGGCTAATTCATATTACTAAAATTGAAAAAACTAGTAAAATTGGCAAATTTTAAAAGTCAGTTACTTATAAAATTATAGGTTATAAAAACATAAAATTAGTTTAACAATTTATCAATTTTTAATCTTTATTCTTCAGGTTTTACTTTAAAACAATCTTATAATCGTTGTATATATTACAAGCTCTTAAACATTAAACCTTCAACGCTTTGCCTTCTATCTAACTCTTTCTTTATCAACCCAAGTTCTCTACCCATTTGTCCGCTTACAGAGCTATTTTCTTGCGCCCTACGCATAAGGTAGGGTATTACATCTTCTATAGGCCCAAAGGGTAAATATTTACTCACACTACAATTACTTTTTGCAAGGTTAAAAGTTATATTATCACTCATACCATATAATTGTGAAAAATGCACATGAGGGTGCAAATGTGGTAACCCTTTTTTGTCCAATAATTGTGTAGCCAATAAATTACTTCCTTCATTGTGAGAGGCTACAATAACTGCAATATTTTCTATATGCTCAATACAAAAAGTAACAGCTGCATTGTAATCATTATCGGTACTTTCTTTGCTTGGTTGTATAGGTGATTGATAATTTTTTTCAAGTGCATGTTTTCTTTCTTTTTCCATATATGCCCCACGTACTATTTTTACGCCCAGTATAAATTTTCTTTGTATTGATGCTTCATTACAATCTTTTAAAAAAGCCAATCTATCATGCCTATACAGTTGTACAGTATTATACACTACCGCTTTTTGTTTGTTGTATTTATCCATCATTAAAATGGTTAATGCATCTACAGGATCTTGTATCCAAGTTTCTTCTGCGTCTACTAATACACCTACTTTTTTTTGGTTGCCAGCAATGCATATTTTATTAATTCTTTCTACCGTTTTTCCCCACTCTGCTTTTTCGTTTTCATTAAGTAAAGCAATTACGGTTTCATACCTATGCATGAGTGTACCATCTATTTTTGCCATAGCTGCATCCATCATTTCTAATAATCCAAACCGCACAAGTCCCGTTACTTTTATGCTCATAAAAGGAATATTTTTTTGCGTAGCGGCATAGTTTATTACTTTAATAAATTCCTCCGTAGCATTGTCATATCCTGCTTCTCCATCTTCGCCACCTTCTACACCATAATCCAATATAACCTCCACATTATACTCACCTAATTTTTCTGCAACCACAGCAGTTTCTTCTAATGTTTCACCTCCTACAAATTGACTAAAGATAGTGCTCTTTATAATTGTTTTAGTAAATGGTATATGCAGCTTTATAGCTGCTGGCATTAATTTTAACCCCAAATTTACTAACCATGGTTTACCCATTGTTACAAATAAAAAATTCGCTTTTTTTAATGCTTTATTTGTTTTGTAAGCAAATGCGTATTCTGTGTTTTCAAAAGATATCATAGTATAAATTGTAAAGCGAATTTACGATTTTTTGTTAGCTGATTATGCTGAAGAATAAAATAATACAAATTGTATTTATTAAAGTAGTAAATTATG
>JAYUJS010000473.1:0-2398 GCA_043765095.1 Ferruginibacter sp. | reverse complement strand
AAAAACTTACTGCACCTTCAAAAACTCATAAACTTCCTTCCAGCTTGTACTTGCTAGCGAAGTCCAATTACATGTTAATTCTTCAATGCTATCTGTCAATTCTTTTACTCCTCTATGGTTTTCGGGGTTTAAAAATATGCCTTTGCAACCAAGGTTTTTGGCAAACTGCATATCAGTAATTCTATCTCCTATTACATAAGAGTGTTTCATATCTATCGCATCATTATTTATGTAAGCTAGCATACGCCCAGTGCATGGCTTTCGTAGGGGTGAGTTGTCTTCTGGAAAAGAATTATCAATAATTATTTCTTTAAAAATTATACCCTCGGTTTTAAAAACATTGAGCATAAAATTTTGTGTAGGCAAAAACATTTCTTGTGTAAACATCGGTGTGCCCAATCCATTCTGATTTGTCACCATTACCAATATATATTCTAATTCGTTAGCTATTCTGCTAAGCCAGGTTATTACATTTGGGTAAAAATGTAATTTATCAAAACTATCAATTTGCCCGCCAGAAGCGGGGCTTTCTATTAATGTCCCATCTCTATCTATAAATAAATATTTCTGCATTTTTCAAATTTTTGATTCAACCAATAAACTAATAAACTAGTCAACTAAATCACCATTCATATAATTCAATTCCTAATCCATATTTTTCGTTATAAATAATTCTTCCATTATCATATACTACTCCCGTGGCTATATCTTCTGATAGTAAAAGTGGGCCATCCATATCTACAAAATCGAGCATAGGAGCAAGTTGCGCAATAGCAGCAGAGCCAACTGTACTCTCATTCATACAGCCTACCATTATTTTTATATCTAGTAATCTTGCTTCTGTAATCATGCGGCGTGCAGGTGTAATACCACTGCATTTTGTAAGTTTAATATTTATACCATGAAAATGATTCGCACATTTTTTTACATCGCCTTCATTTACACAAGCTTCATCTGCATACAATGGCAAGGTTGATTTTTGAAATAATATTTTCATACCTGCCCAATCATCTTTTGCTAATGGTTGTTCTACAAAAATTACACCTGTATCTTTTAGTATTGGTATTTTATCCAAGGCTTGTTCCAATGTCCAGCCTGCATTTGCATCTACACAAAACGGCACAGCAGTATGTTTTCTTAAGGTTTGTAGCATTTCAATATCTCCATCAAAACCAACTTTTATTTTGTATAAAGGCCAAGGTTTTTCAGTCATTTTTTTAACCATCATTTCGGTGGTATCTATGCCAATCGTATAATCTGTTATAGGTGCATCTGCAATATTTAATCCCCACAATTCATATAATGGTTTGCGTTTAATTTTTCCATACAAATCCCACGCAGCCATATCCAATGCACAAACTAAAAATGGATTATTTGGAAATAAGTGATGTAAGTAATGCCAATAACGCTCAGGTTCGCTTAGTGAAAATTTTTCTACAAATTGTTTTTTTGCTTCTAAATCTTCAATCATTTTTTCTACCGTAATATCATAGTAAGTTATAGCTGGGGCTTCACCATATCCTAAATGTCCAAAATATTCAAGCCTAACAATCAAAGATGGTTGATGTGTTTTTGTACCTTTAGAAATTGTAAAAGGATATTTAAAAGGAAGATTTATTTTTTTGTAAGAGACTGTTATCATTTTGTAAAATACTATTTTGGCAACAAAGATGCAGAAATAAATTCGTTGTTTTAGGCAATAATTTATCCCAATGAAATTATAAACTTACTCCCTTTTCCAATATTACTTTTAATAGATAAGCTAGCATTTGCTTTAGCTAATAATTCTTTTACCAAAAATAAACCAAGCCCGCTTCCTTTTTCACCCAGTGTACCAGTACTAGTCTCAGTCTTGATAGCATAAAAGATTTCTATTTTTGCAGCTGTCATACTTATTCCACTATCTTTTACATTTATATTAGTTACTCCTTCTATATTTGTTAAAGTTGTAATAGAAATGTTTAAATTTTCGGAGCTAAATTTTATTGCGTTTGTTAATAAATTTCGCAAACTAATGGTTAAAATATTTTTATCAGATACACTATTTATTTATATCTTATAAGAATCGTCATTAAACTACTAATAGGAGGTTTTCGTCCACTTTCAGTTATATAGTGCTGTATTTGCGACTATGTTTACGACAGGTTTTTTTTAGGGATATTGGATTTAAACGGAGCTGAATTTCAATTCGACCCCTTTTTTTTAGGGTAGTTGGTTTCCTTTTTTTGTTAAAAGAAATATTACACCAAAACTTTGCTCTATTTTTACTGTAAACTTATTTGTATGAAATATTTCATATTTATTCTATTTTTTGCAGTTACTACAATTACTTCTTTTGCACAACGAATATCCAAGGTAACTATTACAAATGCAGGTATTACAGAGTCTTTATCTATCG
>JAYUJS010000472.1:0-2402 GCA_043765095.1 Ferruginibacter sp. | reverse complement strand
CCATTCAATATATCTACAAAAGGAAAATCTGTACTTTCTGATGTTCTAGAATCATCTTGCAAAGTATAAGTCGCTCTTAAAACATTTGTAAATTTTTTCCCGAAAATTGAGTTAAGTTCCGCTGCTACAGAATAAAAATTAGACCCTTGAAAATAGTTTGAATTTCTAAACCACATTGCATTTTGACCAGTACGTGTTTGACCACCAGGGTAAGCATTTAAAGGTGACCTTGAAGTACTTGGTGCACTTGGAGTGCCACCTTCTACTTGATTATAGCGTACATTAAATCTATGATTTTTATTTATATTCCAATCTAATCGACCTAAAATTTTAGTATTTCCATTTTGCAAAGCATAATTTTGATAATCGCCTGTTTCGTAATTATATGTAGTCTTTAAATAGTTTCTTATATCATCCAATTCTCCTACAGTAGGTCTTGCAGTACCAGTATTAGATGCATTAAAAGGTTGCCCAGTAGGAGTAGCTACTCTACTTTGTAAAACGGTTGGCCTATCTTCTGTTTCATAACTTCCAAAGAAAAATAATTTATTTTTTATGATTGGCCCACCAAAACGTACGCCATATTGTTGAAAATTGAAAGATTGTTTTTGTACTTTTACATTACCAACATTTTCGCCTTGTTCATTCCCGCTTCTAAAGTATTTATATACAGACCCAGAAAATTGATTGCTACCAGATCTTGTAACAGCATTTAATGAACTGCCAATAAACCCAGACTGGCGAACATCAAAGGGTGTAAGGCTTACAGAAATTTGGTCTATCGCATCTAACGAAATTGGTGAACCGTTTGCAGGAAGGTTTGTACCTATACCGAAATTATTGTTAAAATCAGCACCATCAACTGTAACATTATTTTGACGATAGTTACCACCACCTACAGATGAGCCATTTGATTGTGGAGTAAGGCGAGTAATGTCATTTAAACTACGAGTGATGGTAGGTAAACGTTGTATTTCAGCACGACCAATATTAGTAGCAGCACCAGTTCGGTTTGCATTTATAATAGCATTTTTTGTATTTTTTGATGTTACAACCACAGCTTCTAATTGACTATTAGTTTTAATTAATTTAGGGTCAACTACAGTTACATCTGCAAGTTGAAGGTACACATCATCAAGCGTTTGTGTTGAATGTCCTACGAATGTTATTGTAATAGAGTAAGGCCCACCGGAATGCATATTTGCAATTGAAAAACGACCCGATGTGCTAGAACCAGCAGTATACTTAAGATTAGTTGGAGTATAAACAGCAGTTATGCTTGCTCCAGAAAGTACTTTGCCCTCATCATCTTTTACAGTACCCGAAAGAGTACTAGTTGTAACCTGCGCCTTCATTATAAAAGGCATTGCAAATAATGCAATAATAAATGTAATGATTTTTTTCAAATGCATATTAGTTCTTATTTTAAGCAAAGAAAATACATTTTTGCTTAAAACCATGCATATTTATTAACAAGTTTTTATGATTTTTTAAAAATTATTATTACATATTAATTTTATATTTAATAATAATTCATTTAGAAAACTTTTTGTCCTAAAATTTAAAATTTTAAAAGAATAGGCTTTTCTTCTTTATTTATTTTTATATCTAAAGTTTAAAATTTACAAAATCTGGATAATGTAAATTATATTTTTTGCCATATCATTATTTATTGTAACATTTACACGTGCAATTTTGTTGCTATAACCACTTCATAAACAATCTACCATGTTACCCTTACATTTTTTAAGAAGCTTCAAAGCGCTTCCCAAATTAGTTTTGTGTCTTTTAACCATTGTTTTTACCACAAATTCCTGCAAAAAAAATAACACCCAAAAATGGATGGATGTTGACCCTGCTTTTGCAAAATACGTAGAAGCCTATACCACGGGCATTGTTTCCAAAACGAGTAGCGTACGTGTGCAACTATCCACAGATGCAGCAACCACCCATACTGTAGGGCAACCCGTAAGCGATAAGTTATTTGAACTATCGCCAAGCGTTAAAGGAAAAGCTACATGGATAGATGCTCGAACTATAGAATTTAAACCAGACAAAAATTTAGAAGCCGATAAATTATATAAAGTAAACTTTAATTTAGGTATGGTTACCAAAGTTCCATCCAAATATGAAGATTTACAATTTAATTTTCAAACTACCAAGCCATCATTTAAAGTAACAAACACTGGTTTGCGCAGCGAAGCTGTTAAAAATAAAATGCGATTGAGTGGAGAATTGAAAACTGCCGATGCTGAAAATGATAAAGAAGTAGAAACCATTTTAACCGCTACACAAAATAATAAAAATTTAAAATTGGCTTGGCAACATTCCAATGCAGGTAAAACACACGCTTACACGATAACGCTTATAGAACGAAGTGAGAAAGCAGAATCTGAGGTGGA
>JAYUJS010000471.1:0-2403 GCA_043765095.1 Ferruginibacter sp. | reverse complement strand
TTTCTATGCCTGCAACAGCATCTACCATACAACGATACCTGTAACCCGTTGTACTTGTAGGCACATTATTTATTTGCAATGTTGCCGTGCCTGTACCTGTGTAGTTTGCGTTGTCTGTAATATTGCTGAAACCACTGCCTGAATTTACTTGCCATTGGTAAGTTGATCCACTGGTTGCCGCTGTAAATGTGATGCCATTGCCCAAACAACTTGGAGCAGGTGGCGTTCCTTTTATGAGCCAAAATTCACTAAAGTTACTTACCATAAATTCTATAATGTAACCATCCTGATAAGGCAGTTTGGTTAACCGTGCAGGAGAAATATTTAGCGTTGTACCATTTGTGTTGTTCGTTATATCAAAATCTTCCAACACATTACTGCTGTATTTTTGTACAGAAATATTGCGCATAATATCAATGGTTGGGTCAAGCACTTTCCATGCATCTACCTCTGCTTGTGTAATAAACAATCTTACTGTTACCGGTGCTGTTGGCTGGTTTTGTACATGTATTACAAAACTTCTTCCTAGATAATTTTGTCCGTTGTACGATGTTGGTACGCCACCTATTGTCTGGTTTACATCTACCGTTATATTGCCAAGCGTTTGTCCTGCATCATTTATTTCTACAAGCCTATTGCCTGATGGATCGTTTATTGGAATAAAAGTTCCGGTACCTGCACTCACCGCCGTTCTGTTTGTATAAGTGCCCATGCTTACAGGTGGGTTTGCGCCAGTGTAAATACTGATATCATCTATTGCAATACCATCCTGTACTACTGTTCCGTTTGTTTGTAGCACAAAACGAATACGTACTTTACTCTTATCGCCAAGCGCAGTTATTGGTAAAAGATGTTTTACATTATGCCAACGATTATCTAAGCCTGTCCAATAATTTCCACTGTTGTTGTACCATTTTAACCCTTCTCCCTGTGCACCTAATTTGCTCCATGTTGCTCCAGCATCGCTGCTCATTTCTACCCAAGCTTTGTCGTTATTATTTTCTAACTGATGGCTAAAATTAAAATTTAAAACAGGGTCACCACTTACGGCAGTCATATCAAAACATGGGCTGTAAAAATAACTTAGTTCATTGTTTTTATGCGGCCCAGTAAGATTTGTTTTCCATGCATTTAAGCCATTGGCAGCACTGTCAATGATGCCGCTAAAAATTACGCCCCATTTAAAACTACTGTTTTGTCCGCCAGTGTACCAGCCTGCTTGTGTGCCTTCAAAGCCTGTGTAGTAAGGCAACATATTGTTTGCTGCTGTTGTAGCAACTAGTATTTGTAAAGTATCATTGCTGCGCAAATTATCGCCACGGTAATCGCTCCAAATTTCGAAATTGTAATTTATGGGCGATGATAAATTGGCTGTTTGAGCAAAAGTAAACAATGCACTATCTCCTGCATTTAATAAAATATTTGCCGTATCTCTTACAATTGTTCCGCCATTAATTCTGTATGCAACGGGTATTTTATTACGTCGTGTTGCTCCAAAATTTTTCACATACACTTTTACGGTTTCCGTGGTTGTATGGCTGCAACTACTTTGTGGGCTTTCCAGTTGTACGATACCATAATCAGGCAGGGTAAATTCATCTGCGCCTATATCCGGATTTGACAGACTTCTTACATCATTATCTATATCTTTTGGCACTTGTGCGTTAACTGTATAATCACCTAGGTTGTTTACGTTACTACCATCTACATGTAAATCTTTATCACTTACAAAAAGCGGATCACCACTCACACTGCTGTAATCAATACCTGTAGCGGCAAGGGCTGCAAGGGTTGGGTAATTTGTAGTAGTAGTACTAAGTGTACTTGGGTTATACAAACCTATAGAACCGTACAAAGACCCATTTGTAAATAACTGGTTATGGTGCTGGTTTTGATAAGTTGGGAAACTACTATTTGTACGGATAATGCTTACCGGAATTCCGCTGTATTTATTGTGAAAAATATTATTAATTACATCAAACCTTAAATTTTGGCTTGTTCCTTCTGATATTGTAAACGCTATGCTGGCTGCAGATGTACACCTGTTGTAAATACTATTGTGATAAATTTTTACTTGCTTGTATTTAAAAACTAAATCCATACCTATTGTAACAGCATTTGTACCACCAACAGATATAAAATTATTAAAGATTTTTACAGAGTCGGTAAGTGCATACGGATAACCATAAAAATCATCCATTGAAACACCGCTGCCATCATTTTCTGCATAAATTTTATTGTTTTTTATTAAACTTGTTCCGCCTGCACTGCCGCAAAATATTCCCCGGAAATTTGTAACAGTAGTATTTGTTTCAATAATATTATTTGTAGTAAACGAGTTTTTTACCTGCAATAAATTAATGGCATCACCCAATGTATTAATAAATGTATTGCTATCTATTA
>JAYUJS010000470.1:0-6417 GCA_043765095.1 Ferruginibacter sp. | reverse complement strand
ACCTCCTGTAAAACTTACAATTTTATCTAAAATGCTTAATGAGTCACGCATACAGCCCTCACTCTTTTGTGCAATTATATGCAAGGCAGCATTTTCTGCTTCTACATGTTCTTTATCGCATATTTCTTTTAAATGTTCTACCGTATCGTTGGTAGTTATTCTTTTAAAATCAAATATCTGGCAGCGACTAAGTATAGTAGGTAATATTTTATGTTTTTCTGTAGTTGCTAAAATAAAAATGGCGTACGAAGGAGGCTCCTCTAAAGTTTTAAGAAAAGCGTTAAAGGCAGATGCGCTTAACATGTGAACCTCATCTACAATATACACTTTGTAATCTCCAGCTTGTGGTGCAAAGCGTACTTGCTCTACTAGTGAGCGAATATCATCCACAGAGTTATTACTAGCCGCATCTAATTCATGTATGTTCATAGAAGTGCCATTATCGAATGATACACAGCTATTGCAAGTATTGCATGCTTCTCCATCAGCAGTTTTAGTTTCGCAGTTAATGGTTTTGGCTAGTATTCTTGCACAAGTTGTTTTTCCCACCCCTCTAGGGCCACAAAATAAAAATGCATGTGCCAATTGGTTGTTGCCAATGGCATTTTTTAATGTAGTTGTAATATGTGATTGACCAACAACTGTATTAAAATTCTGTGGCCTATATTTTCTTGCTGAAACAACAAATTTTTCTACTTTTTCCATATTTAATTGTTAGTTTCTTTTCCTATAAAATTGTAATGAGCAAATCTAATTATTGTGTGTGGTATTATCAAATGTTGTGCTCGCCTATTGCAGTAGATGCTTGCTTGAAGCGAGTGCGTATAGTAATCTGCCTAAGGCAAATTGTTGAACTTGACAAAGGCAAATTCCTACAAAATCGGATGCCGTACAAATTCCTTATTTCTATCAAATAAATAACGGTAAGTGCATAAGTTTCTGCTTCTTTCTACTTTGCCAAGGCTGCTTGCTACGTTTAACATTTTTGGGTTGAAATCTCCTATCCATTGCATTTCATAATCTTCATAAGGGCACTCTGCAGACTGAACATATTTTGCAGCCTCTGCAATAATATACCCATCTACGCCTTTGCCTTGCCACTCAGGTACTACTCCAAATACAATGCCTGTAAATTTTTTATTTTTTGTAAATTGTTTTACCCAAAGAAATTTTATTTTTTGTAAAAAACCAAACTTGCCATGTAAATATTTAAACCATTGGTTTAAATCTGGCAGATTTATAAAAATTGCCACAGGTTCATTATCATAATAAGCGTACCAAATAATTTTTTCATCCATTATGGGTTTCATTTTATTAAACATTATCAATACTTGTGCCTCTGATAATTGTTTTAAACCACCATGCCCTGCCCATGCTTTATTATAAACTGTTGCAAAATCTTTTGCATATTTTTTTAAATCTTTTTTGTATAAATGAGATGAAGAAAACTTAGGGTTACTTTCTATTTCGTTGTGCCTATCCCATATTTTTTTTTCTAATGGTTCTTTGCTTTTCATACCAAAGCATACTTGCTCAAAAAATATTTTAAAACCATATTCTTCAAATAATGAAACATAATAACTTGGGTTATAATTCATGCCATACATAGGTTGCATAAAGCTTTTAGTAACCAAGCCCCACCATTTATCTCTTTCTCCAAAATTTACTGGTCCATCCATAGCTTGCATACCCTCATTTTGCAACCATTCTTTAGCTGTATCTAATAAAAGAAAAGCTGCATTTTTATCGTTTATGCATTCAAAAAATCCAATGCATCCAACTGGCACATCATCCCCTTTGTTTTTATATTTTGTATTAGTAAATGCGGCTATTCTTCCTATAGTTTCCTTATTGTCATTTTGTAAAATCCAGCGTTGAAGTTTACCGTTTCTAAAAGATTTATTTTTAGTTTCATCAAATACTTCTTCAATATCCTTATCTAGCGGTTGTATCCAATTAGGGTCGTTTTTATAAATGATTAGTGGCAATTTTAAAAATAACTTAGCTGTAGAAATATTATTTACTGATACTATTTGCATTGGATAAAATTAATAATTTTTTTTTGAAAGTCTTTTGATAAAATTATAATAATGTTGCTCTCAAATTTGCAGATTTTCAGATAAATATTTGTACAGCCTTGAGAAATCTCAACTAAGTTCACTTTCAGTAACTATATGTAAAACTCATAAAACGCTAAATAGAAAACTGTAGATGAAATGTGCGACGCCACCGCAGTTCAACGTAGCTGTTTCTTAGCCCACAAAAAAAGGTAAAAATATATTTTCCGAAGAGAATATTAATGAGTGGTATTTAAAAGTTCTTTTCTCAGTTGCATAGCAGTTTTTGTACTGCCATCGTGGCTCCAGCCTGGGGGCATAAAGAGATATTGTAGTTTTACAAAAAAAGGCAAGTCTCTTTTCATATCCTTAAACATTTTCTTCCATTCATACCCAACATGGTTTAATGCATTGTTAGGGTCTTCAACTGCACTTGTTAGTCCATATACAACAGGCTCATTAGGCAGTTCTTTTTGAAAAGTACCAAATATTTTGTCCCAAATAATAAGACACATGCCCATATTTTTATCTAAATAAATAATATTACTTGCATGATGTACTCTATGGTGTGCAGGTGTTACAAAAATTGCTTCTATAAATCTAGGCATTTTTTTTATGTATTGGGTATGCACAATAATGCCATACGTTTGCGTAACGGAATACATAAACAAAATATCTAATGGCTCAAAGCCAAATAATGTAATTGGAATAAAATAAATAAAACGATACACAGGTTGGAATACCGATGACCTAAACCCAGTACTTAAATTATACTCTTTTGAAGAATGATGAGTGAGGTGTACTGCCCAAAACAATCTGCAATAATGGTCTGCTCTGTGCTCAAAATAGAAAGCTATATCTTCTAAAATAAAAAGTAATGCCCAGTAAACAAAAGGATTGTTAATTGTAAAAAAATGTTGGCTATAACTCCAATTTAAAATTGCTATTACAAAAAGTGTACGCAGTAATAAATCTAAACTGGCATTCATTATAGTAAGTAAAATATTTTGTAGTACTCCATGTAAAGAATAAATTTTTTTATCTCCCCAATTGCTCACAATAATTTCAGCACCAATAAAAATAGTGTAAAATGGTATAGACCATAATAAAAACCAAAGTTCACGGTCTAAATGCATTTATTTACGATTTATGAATATGTAATACTTAAGTTTAATAGCAAATTTTATGTTCTAAATTAAATAACTTACTTAAGAAAATATAAAGGTTTGAAAACAAATTCGTCATTACAAATTCGTAAATTTTTACACAACCATTATCTCTACTTCTTTTGCAGCTAAATGTTTTTCTACAAGCACTGTAAATTTATCAGTTACAGCTTGTGCTTCTGTTTCTGCATCTTTGCATTCATCTTCACTAGCACCATCTTTTTGTAATTTTTTTATTTGTTCTATTGCATCTCTTCGTATGTTTCTAATTGAAACTTTTGCGTGTTCGCCTTCGCCGCCACATTTTTTTACCAATTCTCTACGACGCTCCTCTGTAAGTGGGGGAAGAAATAAACGAATTATTACACCATCATTTTGTGGATTAATTCCAATATTTGCTGCTATTATTGCACGCTCTATTATTTGCAGCATATTTTTTTCCCAAGGCTGTACAGATATTGTACGAGCATCCATGGTAGTAATATTTGCTATTTGTGCAATTGGCGTAGGGCTTCCGTAATAATCAGCCACTATTCCATCAAGCATTATTGGGCTTGCTTTTCCCGCTCTTATTTTTGCAAGTTCTCCTTCTAAATGGGTTATAGCTTTAGTCATAGTAGCTTTTGCTACTTCTATTATGCTGTTTAAATCGTCTGACATATCTTTTTTTTATTGGATGCAAAGCTAAAAAAATCTGATGGTACAACATCAGATTTTTAATATTTTAATTAAATAATTTTTAATTTTAATCTTGCGTAACAGGCTCATGAGAAAATTTGTAAATCGTATGCCTCGTTCTTATTTTTTGCGCTGCTTCAAATTTGGTACCAGCTGGTAGTTTTGCTTTTTGCTTAAAATAATAAATAATACCAATTATGGTAGATGACATAACTAAAAGTATTCCTACAATTACTGTTGTATTAAAATCTCTTAAAATAAATGCAACACCAATAAATACGAGTGTAGATAATATACTGCTAGCAACAATTTGCTTGTGAGAAAAGCCTAAATCTAATAAATAGTGATGCACATGCATTCTATCTGCACTAAAAGGAGAACGTCTGTCTAATATACGTAGCGAAAACACTCTTAAAGTATCAAAAAGTGGAACAGATAATATTGCATAGCCTAAAGCGGGAGAGGCATGCAATGAAAAATTATTTCCTTCTGAGCCAGCTACATTTATAAATTTTATAACAAGCACAGCATTGATTAAACCCAAAAGAAGCGAGCCAGTATCTCCCATAAAGATTTTAGCTGGGGAATAATTATATATTAAGAAACCAGCTGTAGCACCTGTTAAAGAAAAAGCCATTACAGAATAGGTATACTCTTTAGCAAAATAAAAATAAATACCAAATACTAAGGATGTAACCAAACCTAAACTGCCAGCAAGTCCATCAACACCATCTATTAAATTAAAAGAGTTTGTAATAACTATAATAGTAAAAATGGTAAGAAATACACTTGCGTAATATGGGATAGTTGTAATACCAAGAAATCCATGCATATTGTTTAAATATATACTTCCAAATCTCACTATTATACCAGCGGCTATTATTTGCCCTATAAATTTTTTAGTGGCAGATAAATCCATTATATCATCCTTTAAACCTAAAAAAAATATAACTATAGCAGATGCTGCAAAATATTTAAGTTTGTTTACATCTGCAGCCAATGCCAAATCATTTGGAACGCACATTAATATTGCAATTATAAACCCTGCAAAAATACCCACACCCCCAAGCGTAGGTATTACCTCCTTATGAACTTTACGCTCATCTGGCTCATCAAATAATTTTTTTGTTTTAGCAATTTGAATTATTACCGGAATTGCAAAAAATGTAATAATAAACGCTAAAATGGAACTTAAAATAATATATTGCATATATGTTAGAACCTAATTGTTACAAATGTATAAATAACTGAGTATAAAAAGCTATTTAACTTGCATTATTGTAAACTTTATATAAAAAATTAATAATTTGTTTAGTTTATGGTAATATAAAAAAGTTTAAAATTTTTCTTAATAAAATAAATTAGACGATTTTAAAAAGAAAACGTACAGTTTGGATTACGTTTGCAACTTATTAATAGTAAAAATTACAAATAATAATAAACAAATGAATAATTTAAAAAGTACAGCTACGCAAGTTAGAAGAGATATAGATGCGCTGACGCCGATTGAAACCGCACAGGAGGAACGGTGGAAGTATTGGGTGCCCCAACCTCTTCATCGGCTAGTCCCTGCTGCTACCGATGAACCCCCTCATCCCCTAGCCCCTTCTCCCACGGGGGGAGGAGGGGGACAAGATGGGCGGGGACGAGATGATGTCCCTGCTGCTACCGATGAACCCCCTCATCCCCTAGCCCCTTCTCCCACGGGGGGAGAAGGGGGACAAGAAAGAGAAGGGGTACAGGATCGATGGGAGGTGTCGGATTCGTTGCGGAAGAAGATGACAGCGGTTGCTCGGCAATTTCGGAAGGAGCCAACGGCGAGTGAGGCGATTCTGTGGGGTGCTTTGCGGGGGCGGAAGTTGGAGGGGCGTAAGTTTAGACGACAGCAGCCGATTGGCTCGTTTGTGGTGGACTTTTTTTGTGCGGCGGAGCGGTTGATTGTTGAGGTGGATGGTTTAATTCACGATACTCAACAAGCATTAGATCGGCAGCGTCAGGAACTATTGGAGTCTTTGGGATTAAGGTTTTTACGCTTAAAAGCCGAGGAAGTCGAACAGTCGCTAACCTCCAGTCTCCAAAAAATCCAGGATGTTCTAGGCTCGGCTCCCCTCTCCCAGGATGGGAGAGGGGCTGGGGGTGAGGGTCTTTCCCTCCGCGACATCAAAATCCTCGATCCGGCTTGTGGATCTGGGCACTTTTTGGTAATTGCGGTGGGATTGCTATTTGCGCTGTATCAGGAAGAAGCGCGGCATCTGGGGGCGGATCGATCGAATCGAGAAATTGTCGAGTCGATTCTGGAGCATAATTTATACGGCATCGATATCGATCCGCGTGCGGTGCAGATTGCGGCGGCGGCGTTGTATCTCAAGGCGAAGTCGATTTGTCCAGATGCTAGCCCGAAGTTACTAAATTTAGTAGCATCGAATCTCCAGGTGGCGGCGTTACCGGAGGAAGATCCGATGTTGGTGGAGTTGCGCCAGGAGATTCTGGCGGCGACGGGGATTCCAGAGGCGTTG
>JAYUJS010000469.1:0-21547 GCA_043765095.1 Ferruginibacter sp. | reverse complement strand
ATAACTATTAGTAGCGGATCTATAACAAAAATGAGTGGCACAGCTAGCAATGTAAAAGTAAGTGCAAGCAGCGGTAGTGCTTTTAATGCAGCAAATTTTGTAGCAGAAAATTGTACAGCCTCAGCATCTAGCGGTGCAGAAATAAAAATTGGGGTAACAAAAAAATTATCTGTAAGTGCAAGTAGTGGCGGAAGTATAAAGTATAGTGGCAACCCCGAGATAGAAAGAAAAGCGGTAAGTAGTGGAGGGCAAGTGAAGTCGTTATAGTATTGATTACTTAGTATTGAGTATTTAGACTGGAGTGCTGTTATTAAATATGTTTAAATGAATTTTTTTGATTTGGGTTGAAATATGCTTAAAAAATTTCAAATGGTAAATAGCTATTAGTGATATATAATTTAAATAACTTTTTAACA
This sequence comes from Ferruginibacter sp., assembly GCA_043765095.1. GTDB lineage: Bacteria > Bacteroidota > Bacteroidia > Chitinophagales > Chitinophagaceae > Ferruginibacter. The sequence continues at coordinate 21,131 of JAYUJS010000469.1, read as the reverse complement.
ATAGAATAATTTAACTATTAGACAATGAAATTTCTTTTTCAAATACTTTTTTTATTTATAACCTTTAGTGCTGCAGCACAAAAACAAATTGTGGTAGATGCAGATGCAGAGGTAAGAACTGTTGAGGGGAGTTTTACAAGTGTAAAAGTATCTAACGGAATACAGCTTTACTTGAGCAAGGCAGATGCGGAAGCTATAGTAACAAGTGCTGTAGAGAAAAGCTATAGAGACGGCATAAAAACCGAAATAGAAAATGGTGAGTTGCATATATTTTATGAAGGAGAAAAAAGTTGGATTGGTAGAAATAGAAGACTCAGTGTGTATGTAGCATACAAAAACCTAGAATATATAACAGCGTCAAGCGCCACAAATGTAATTGTAGCTGGTATAATGGATTTGCCATTGCTTAATATTAAACTTAGCGGAGCAAGTAATTTAAAAGGACAAATAAATATAGCATCGCTAAATGTAAAATGCAGTGGTGCAAGCGATATGAAACTTAGTGGTGCGTCTAAAAATATGAATATAGAATGTAGCGGTGCAAGTGATGTAAATGCTTATGAATTAATTGTAGATAATTGTACAGTAAAAGCAAGCGGAGCAAGCGATGTACATATTACTGCTAATATTGCAATAACAGCAAATGCGAGTGGTGCAAGTAATATTTTTTATAAAGGTGATGCTGTGCTTAAAGAAAAAAATAGTAGTGGGGCAAGTATTATTGCTAAAAGAGATTAGTTAAATATTCATTAGTAAATATAAACAATAACCCCACTTTACTTTTTGTAAATTGGGGTTATTGTTTATAAGAATATTTTATCGATTACTTAAATTTTGTATATAATTATAAATTTTGAAATTTAATTCTACTTAATATATTATTACCATTTATATTTAGGTAACAAGCACCACTTGCTAATTGATTAATATTTTCACTAAAATTATTATTTCCTTTTTTAATAAACTTGGTAGTTTGTAATACTTTTCTGCCTGCATTGTCAAAAATTGTAAAGGTTACTTTTTCTGCAATTGAAGAAAGTATATTTCCCTTTACATCGTTTATCGCCGGGTTAGGGGCTATGGTAATACTAGCCTTTATATTTGGTAATAAAATTTTAATAACGCTAGAATATTTAAAGCTGCCATCAATATTTATAAGTTTTAACCTATAAAAAACAGTTTTAGATTGCTGGTCTTTAGCTTCGTTATCAATGTAAGAATATTTTAATTCACCATTATTATTACCTGCCTCTTTTGTATTTCCTATTTGTTTAAAATTATTTTTATCTATACCTCTTCCTATTTCACGACGGTCAGTATTTATTTTGTCGGTTGTTTTCCATTTAAGCAGGGTAGATAAGTTGCTTTGTAGATTTCCGTTAAATGAAAGTAAATCTATTGGTAACACGAGACCGTTGCAAAATGTTTTTCTTCCCCAATAATTTTAAAGAAAACAAAATTTTAATATTTTTAAAACTATTTTTTATTAAGTAGTTGGAAATCTATTTTCCGATTCGGCATTTTTTTTCCCGATTGCGGTTGTTTAAAAAATGAATACCTATTTATTTTGCGGCATGAATAAAATAATGGTAATTTTTACAATTTTTATTGGAGGATTTGATATTACAAATGCACAAATAGTACGAACCCCAGCTCAACAATTACTAATTACAAACGAAGATTCGCTTAATGCCGGTGTAGCAAAATCTAAAACGGTTTTATCTGGCTATGGCAATGTCGTATTTCGTAGAAATTTTAACGAACAACAATCTATCATGAATTTGGAGAGGGTAATTTTATTTATAGGCCACCAATTCAACTCCAAAATTGCTTTTTTTTCCGAAATGGAATTAGAAAATGCTAAAGTAACTGGCGACGGTGGTGGAGAAATTTCCATGGAGCAAGCGTATCTAAAATTTAATATTAATCCAAGAAAGTACATTGTAGCAGGGCTTTTTATCCCTCGTATTGGATTAATAAACGAAAATCACTTACCCGTAAATTTTAATGGTGTAGAGCGACCAATTATGGAACAAATTGTAATACCATCCACCTGGAGAGAACTTGGTATTGGTTTTTATGGCAGATTAAAAAATAAACCACTCAATTATAGTATCGCCATTATGAACGGATTAAACGGTGCTGGCTTTACACATGGCAATGGCATACGTGAAGGAAGATTTGAGGGCAGTAATGCTACCGCAAATAATATTGCTGTAACAGGAGCTTTGCAATATTATTACAAGAATTTTATTTTTCAATTATCTGGCTACGCAGGCGGTAGCAATGGGCTTACAAAAAGAGCAAGTGATAGTTTAAATATAGAATCAGGTGCATTTAGTTTACCTGTTTACTTGGGCGAAACAAATATTCAATACAGTAAAAATGCATTATCTGCAAAAGTAATGTTTACTTACATAAGCATATCAAAAGCTACACAAATAAATAAAACCTACGCAAGCAATACAGCAAGTGCCATGTATGGTGGCTATGCAGAAGTTGCTTACGATTTATTATACAGCAATACCAAACCAAAAGAGGCACAATTAAAAATATTTTCCCGACTTGAAATGCTTGATTTAAACAGCAGTATTTCTGATAACGGAATTTATGATGGTACATTAAAGCAAAGCCATGTTATTACAGGGCTTACTTATTTACCTATAAGAAATGTAGTGGTAAAAGCCGATGTGAGGCTTGTACGTACAGGGGAAGAAAATCCATCTTTGGTTATAAACCCAAGCCCAGTAAGACTACCTTACCAAAGAAATAATCAAATTTTTAACTTAGCAGTAGGTTATTCATTTTAATAAAAACAAATGCAACGTAGAGAATTTTTAAAAGGGTCGTGCAGAATATGTTTGTTGGGAGCAGCAGGTTTTGCAGTTGCTTTAGAAGCCTGTAGCCCAAAGGCAGGCTCAGCAACTTCTACAAATAATAACATTACCGTAAAAGATAAAATAGCTACAGTACCCTTAATAAATTTAAAAGAAAGCAAAGCAATAAATATTATTTCGATAAAAAAATACCCTTACGAAATAGCTATTGAAAAAGATAAAGAGGGTAAGTACAAAGCTTTGTTATTGATGTGTACGCATTACGAAAACCAACTGACGCCCACTGGCAATGGCTACACATGCAGTGCGCATGGAAGTACTTTTACCAATGAAGGTAAAGTTACCAAAGGGCCTGCAGAAGAACCTTTAAAAGAATTGAAAACAACATTAACAGAAAATAATTTAATCATTCAATTAATATAAAAATATAACCATGAAAAAAATAATATTATCAGGTTTATTTGCTGTAACTATTTTTGTTGCATGTAAAAAAAGTGGAGTAGATGAAACCCCAATGGAGGATTTTAACGCAAAAAAAGATGTAGGCATTACCGACTTTGTAAATAAAGTAGCTATAGCCGGTTATACAGAATTAAAAATAAAAGCAGATGTACTAAACAATAGCATCATAACATTAAACGCCACAACAACGGACGCTAATTTAACCGCCTCTAAAAATGCTTGGAGAGATATGCGCAGCACTTGGGAAAGATGTGAAGGATATTTATTTGGCCCTGTAGAAGATGATAATTACGATCCCGAAACTGATACATGGCCGGTAGATTATGTAGCCATGAATGCCTTGCTTGCAGACAATACACATGCGTTGGATGTTACCGATATTAATAGTTTGCAATTGTCTTTAAAAGGTTATCACCCCATAGAATATATGCTTTGGGGACAAAATGGAAATAAAACCGCAGCACAATTTACTGCAAGGCAAAAGCTCTATATGGTAAGCCTTTCAGCGCATTTGCAACAAAAAGCAACTGCACTAAAAAACAGTTGGCTTCCTACAGGTGGCAATTATTCTGCTGCTGTTTTAAACGCAGGAAAAGGCAGTACGCTATTTGTAAAAAAGCAAGATGCTTATATTTCTATTGCAAATGGCATGAGTGATATATGTGGTGAAGTGGGTGATGGTAAAATGAAAGAGCCGTTTGATGCTATGGATCCAAATATTGTAGAGTCTCCTTTTAGTGGAAACTCCATTCCTGATTTTCAAAAAAATATTACAGGTGCATACAATGTTTATTTAGGAAAATTTAACGAAGATGGTGCAGGGTTGGAAGACTTGGTAAAAATGAAAAACAGTGCATTGGATGCAGAACTACAATCTAAATTTAATGCAGCTATTTCCTCTTTTAATAGCATTACAGTACCATTTGAAAAAGCTATTTTTACCCAACGAGTGCAGTGTCAAAATACGATGAATGCCATTAATGCTTTGGCAACAGTGATAGATACAAAATTGAAACCTTTTATTATTCAAAACATAACGGACTAAAGTGAGCGTAAAAATTAGTAAAGTATATTTGGTAACGGCAGCTTTGTTGTTACCAATTATTTTAATCATGTGCCGTAAGCCAAGTGATTTTGCGGAAGAAAATTTCGACCCTCGTTTATCAGGTGGCGAATCTACTTTTTTTGATGAAACCAGTAAGGCATTTGGGCATGAAATACCTGGGCTAAATGCAAACGATGCCTACACACATGGCTTAGGCGATGCGGCAGTAGAGCAATCATTTGTAACTGCGCCAGCACCTGTAAACAGTGGGCTTGGGCCAGTATTTAGCAACGTAAGCTGTATCAGTTGCCACCACAATGATGGTAAAGGAAACCCCACTGCGGGTTTTGTAAATTCATCATTGCTTATGCGTATAAGCATTCCAGGTATGGATGCATATGGTGCTGCATTACCTGTGCCAGGCTATGGCACACAATTACAAGACGTAGCTACTTTTGGTACACAACCCGAAGCCAAAGTAAATATCAGTTATGTTGAAAATATTTTTAATTACATAAATGGAGAAACGGCAACACTCCGCTCTCCCACCTACACACTAACACATGCCTACTTGCCTTTACCATCCAATTATTTATTAAGTCCAAGAATGGCACCACCGTTTTTTGGATTAGGATTATTGCAAAACATTCCGCAGCAAACTATTTTATCTTTTGCAGATGAAAACGATGCAAACAATGATGGAATAAGTGGCAGACCAAATTATGTGTGGGATCCTGTAGAAAATAAAATGATGCTTGGGCGTTTTGGGTTAAAAGCAAATACTGCATCTATTCTTACACAGGTAGCATCAGCTTACCACCAAGATATGGGTATTACCAGTAGCGTATTTAATAGCGAAAGCGCTTATGGGCAAACGCAATACGATGGGCTAAACGATGATGGAGAATTACCAGATAGTATTTTAAACGCAGCAACATTTTACATAAAAACATTAGGTGTACCAGCACGCCGAAATGTTACAGATGCGGTTGCGCTGCAAGGAGAAAATTTATTTAAAGCCATCAACTGCGGAAGCTGCCATATACCAACTATACAAACAGGTGTAGATATTACCTTAAAAGCTTTGAGCAACCAACGCATACACCCATACACCGACTTGCTTTTACATGATATGGGTGCTGGCTTAGCAGATAACCGACCAGATTTTCTTGCGAATGGTAATGAGTGGAAAACCCCTGCATTATGGGGTATTGGCTTGTTTGAAAAAACAAATGGTATTCCTTTTTACCTACACGATGGCAGGGCAAGAACCATTGAAGAAGCAATTTTATGGCATGCCGGCGAAGCACAAAATTCAAAAAATAAGTTTGTGGCTTTATCGGCTAGTGATAGAAAAGCTTTGATAAAGTTTGTGAAGTCGTTGTAAGAATTGAGATTTTTTTATAACTCTAATATTACCAAAAATATGTTTCGGCTATTTTTTTGCTTAGAGAGGCTGATTATTGGATAAAAGTAAATTGATTATTACTTTTTCCAACAGTGTTTAAAGTTTGTATTTTGAGTATTGAAGTTTAATCAGGTATTTGATAATTTATACTTTTGTGTTTAATCGATTACAGCGTTAACAGAAATATGTGTTATTTGGATGGAATACAAATAAAGAACTTATAGCTTTATAGGTAGTATTGGAAACATTTAAAAATTTTTTTGCAACTCTCCGAATAATTGAAAAGATTAAACTGGCACTACTTTCTTACTTTACTACAACATAGTTAATGCCTGAGCAATTTTCATTATAAATGTGACCCACTAATCGTAAAATATATTATACCATTTTTTAAAATGCTCCGGACTTAAATACTTATTGATTAAATAAACTCAATAAATTTATTGCCTTCATTTCGTTATCCGCCTCTTGTAATATTTTATTAAAATGAATGGCTTCAGCTCCGGTAAGTACAATACTTACATCCATTGCTGGAGTAGTTATAATTATAGATTTGGATTGTTTATTGAAAATTAAACTTTCCTCTGTACACTTTGTCTCTACTTGTTTACATAACAATATAAAGTTTTTTTCGGAGAGCGAAAGCATGACACTTAAAAAAGCAATTTGATATTGTCCGCAATTTTTGCAACAAACTACATAGCCTTCATCGCCATAGTATAATGAATGAAACTGACAGGTCATAAAAATAAATTTATCTGCAAATTTGCTAAATTAATTATTTACAACAGTCCCGTATCGGGAAAAGTATTTACGCTAAAGGAAAGTAATTATGTAGTAGAAATTTTACTAAAATAAAAATCCTACCAAATTACATAAAGCGATTTATTTCTTCTTTTATTTTAAAATCAATATCCGTTTCGCTTACTTTTTTTAATAGATAGTTTCTGCAAAGTATATTCAGATAATCATTCAACATCATATCATCTATTTTATTTTTTAATTTTACCGTGTTATGAGTAGCTAAATAATTTCCCCAAATAGATCGTACTCTAGTCCAATAATTTTTATTTTTCTCCCAATATACTTTAGCAGCATTGCAAGCTGTATCATTTATTCTTTTGTAAGTGTTGTATCCTTTTTCTTGCACTAACAATTTATCTACCCCATTTATCCTAATTATTTTTCTATTATCCTGCTCATGCACATAGCCGCTATCGGTTATCTGTATCTGATTAGTTCTATTCAAAATATTGTAATCATTCCTTACTGTATATTCTCTTCTTGGCAGTGGCGCATCTGTAGTATTCTGCCAAGTTATTTTGTTATCTAAATTTACAAATTGGCTGTAGCCTTGGTAGCGAGGCTCATCTGCCACCTCCCATACTGATTGTGTCCATTTCCCTCTTACATCATTATTACTAACCGATTCTTTCACCCACGTTTTATCTTCTTTATATTTCCATATTTCAGTATTTTCAAAACTCCAGTCTTCACGCCAATGCTTTACCACCATGGTTTCACCTACAATCAGTAAGTGTTGAATTACTATTTTTTTATCGGTTACTTCTATCGGTAATGCTAATTCTGCGGTAGCAGTTATCTCTTCCTTTTTATGAAATTTATAAGATGTGTCAGGGGCAAAGGTTTCTGCATATTTAAAATCTACTTTGAAACAACCACATAGATTATTAATTATTGCCCTATCATTTATCGTTTGCGCCTTTGCTGCCAATGCAAAACCAACTACCAAGATATTTACTATTATTTTTCTCATTTTTTTGCACAAAGAAATAGCATTTACAATTTGATGACAATCCCAATCGGGAAAATAATTTACGCAAAAAGGAAAAACCCATCCTCCAAAGAAGAATGGGTTTTAAAAAACAGTTTACGGTATAGAAACTTATCCTTTCTTTACCAGAATAGCTTCGTAAGCTGGGTAGCCTCTTTCGCCATTTTGCGTAAGTGCGGTAAATCTTATTTTATAATAATTATTATCAGCATCTTTTATAATGTAATAACGATCTGTTCTTATAGCAGGGCTAGCTCCGGGGCCACCTCCACTTCTCCAATCTGTAGCTATAGCATTTTGCAAAGGAGAAAATGTTTGTACTGCTAAGTCAGCCTCTGCAAAATCTGCAAATGGTTTAGTGGCTGTAAGTACTTTTAAAACTTGCACACCTCGGTTTATCAATATTACATCTTGAAAAAGATATGGTACTTCACCGTTGCCAAAGTTTGTAACATTTACAAAATAGGTCCAAGTGAAATCCCATTTAGTTTTGGAAGGCTCTACATTTACTACCGCATTCTCAAAAGAAAATTGTTTAAAATAAGTAACATCAGATTTCGCAATATCGATACTCGTAAATGTTGTAGCAGCTATGTCTGCATATTGTAGCGTGTAACCTGCATTTGCACTGCGTATAATTCTTATTTTTTTCCATCCCCTACCCGCAGCTCCTATACCAATACCATTTCCCCTATTTAATATGTACACTTTATTATCGCTTGCGGTAGCAGATATTGCCGCTATAGCTGTTCTTGCTAAATCGCCTGTAGGGTAATCTACATAAGGTAATTGTGTAATAGCAGGGTTAGCTTGGTTAAATGCTACATCACTACCAAAGCCTACAGTATCGGCGGCGGTTACAGCATTCAAATCTGTTTTATTTATCTGCTTTGTCATCATATTTAAAGATGAATTGAGCGTTACTCTAAAATCATCTGAACCATTATAAAAGTTTAAATCCCAGTTTGTACGAAGTACAGCTGTTTGTCTATTCGCACTTAAATCTATAAATACCTTATTGCCATAAGTAGCTCCGCCACCTCTGATTGTTTGTGTAGCATCTGTAGAAACAAGCTCTCCAAAACTTAACGTAAATTGTTTTGTAACACCTATAAATACTGGTGCTACCGAACTCAATATATCAAACACAATTTTCTCATCCCCATCAAAAGTTACACCGGGTACTTTTGTAAGTTTAATAGAAACTTCGTTATTACCAGAAGGGATTGACAAATTTATTTTTCCTGATACTGCTGCTGGTAAAGTAGTGTAGTCTGTTGCATATACCACTCCTTGGTCTGTAAGATTTAAGACTATTGGTACTTCGGTTGCAGTAGCATTTTGTAATTTTAATTTTATAGTAATGGTATTTTCTGCTGCGGTAATACCTTGTGCAGATGTTTCAAATACTACAAAATTTTCTGCGACTACCAATGCATCTTTTTTGCGACACGATGAGAATAGTATAATACCCAATGCTAATAATCCAATGTTTGTTCTTAATTGTTTCATGTTTTCTATTTATTATTGATTTATTTTTTTTCTATATTAAGACTAATACCTACAAAATAAGAGCGCCCGTTGGCTATATTTCGTAAGCCTGATGAGATGTGTACTCCACCACTCGAAATTCTGCTGCCTATCCTTGTTACATCAAATACATTTCTTACACCAGTATTTAAGGTAATATATTTAAATAGTTTTTTATTGACGGTAACATCAGCAATTTGATAATCTTTTTGCGTGGCTTGTACTACATTCTGATTTGCATCTGTTGCATAAAAAGGTTTCCTACCATTTAGTTTATAAAATAAATTTATATCTAAACCAATTTTTGAGACCTCATATCCAATTGATGAATTTATTTCTGGAGACCACTGCATAGTTGGTAAAGTTTTGTCCGTTTCGCTAAAATCGTTGAAGAACCCTGTGTATGCGCCACCTAGAGATAAATTCCAACGCTTGTATTTTACGTTTGTACCCATTGTAACACCAGCAGTTTTGCTTGTGGCTACATTATTTAAAATAAAGTCATTAGGATTTTCTGTAGAAATAGCATAATCTATCATATTTTTAATGTTGTTGTAAAAACCTGTAAGATTAAAAGATACATTCATTTCTTTTTTTGTTTTCTTACTCCAGTTTATAGAACCCGTGAAGCTATTTGATGTTTCTGCTTTTAAATTTGGATTACCAATAATTCGATGATTGGCATCAAAGAAATTAAAATACAGCTCTCTTAGTGAAGGGGCACGAAACCCATTGGAATACGAAAGCCTTAGATCCAATTCTTTTGTAAGTGCAAATTTTGTATTTAAAGAACCAACCAATGGAGGGGCTTTATAAATAGAATTTTTTATAAATCGGATACCGGGCTTGATACTTATTTTTTTGGAAGGATTTATTTCTGATGTAATAAAAAATGCATAATCATCTACACTATTGTTACCTGCTTTCAGTCTTTCGCCTTTACCACTCTCTGTATTTACATCAATGCCGGGCTGTAAAGAAATATTATTAGATAATTTATAATTTACCATACTTCTAAAAGTAAAACCCGTAAAATTTATCAATGCTTGTTTACCGGCAGCGAGGTCTAGACTTTCTGTATTTGTTTTTTTACCAAGTAGTGTAGAGTATACTTGCCTGCAATAGTTTGTATAAGATGATTGTATTTGTACATTCAAATTATTATTGAAATTATAAGCAGATTGTAATTGATGCATTACCCTATTGCTAATATATTCCTGATTGTTTGCAACAAAATCCCCAGAAATTTGATTTGGAAAAGCAGAAAAATTACCCGGGTTTGTAATTATTTCATCTAGCCCATCTATTCTGTAGCTAATGTTTAATTTCTCTTTGCGAAAACCTACAAAGGCACTAGCCATTCTTTGATCTTTCTTATGCCATACCAATTCTCTTTCCACAGCAGTATCTTTCCATCCACCAAAATAATTATGACTTACGCTACCGCCAAATTGCCAATTTTTGTAATTCCAATTGATACCGATAGCTTGGTTGTGTATGCCATTACTTAAGCCATATTCACTACCAACGCTTTCTTCGTGTATTTTGGCATTTACAGAAAGTTTAGCAGCTTTGTTTTTCTTTGTTATGATATTTATTACTCCGGCTAAAGCATCTGCTCCATAGATAACTGCCATCGGTCCTTCTACAATTTCTATACGTTCTATGGTATTAATATCTATTTGATTTATATTAATTTCGTTAGATGTGCCCTGTCTGCCAACCATCGGCAACCCATCTATTAATATTTTTACATTTTGTCCTTTTAATCCCATCATGGTTATGTCGCTGCCGCCCGTTGCAGCATCTTGTGTAAAACGCATATTCAGTTCATTACTCAATACCGTTTGCAAGTTCACAGCACCTTGTTTTAATATTCTTTCTTTACTTATAAAACGAATTTGTTGTACAGCAGCTTTTATCGATTGAGGCTTTGGTTGGCCCGTTACTACCACCTCTTCTAAGTTTATTTCATTGGCATTTTGTGCAAATAAATTAAAGGAAACCAATAGTAAAAAAGCGGTGAATATTTTAAACATGTGTTCTTGTTTTTTATATTAGAATGTAAAATTGCCTCACTTACGTTTAATCTAAATCATAGTATTGTAATAATAAAAACTTATGACATTCGTGTGACAGATTTGGCTCAATTTTGATAATTACAAATTTGCAAAGAGAAAATTTATTAATGATACGCAATCGGGAAATGATATTTCGCAATGAGGAAACTGACTATTTTATGACAAAATATGATGACGGGTTCGAGTGCAATTTTCAGTATTTATTCTACAGCGAGCTAAAGCCACTTTTAAGAACGAGTAGAAATTTCATATTTTATTTACTTCTTTTTTACAAAGTATACTACTGTCTATAAGCAACCAATATATTTTTATTAAAAATAATAATAGTGAAATTGGTAAAATATTGCTCAAAAATTTACAGATTTAATTATTAAAAAAAATAATATAAATTACGATATTTTAAAAATAATTTTAAAAAAATCTTCTTCCATATAAAATAGTATTTCAAAATTTATTAAAATATTATACATTATTATTATTATTTATTTAAGTTATTAAGTAAAACTTCTACGTTTTTTTACACTTTATAGTTACATGGTTGTAGAAAAAGTACTATATATTAAAACAGTGTTTATCAATGAATAAAATTCATTTTTTTGCTTTTAAAAAAATTGTATAAAAAAATTCTTTTTTATACAATAATGAATTTTATTTAGCGTTACGTAATAGATTAGCCATTTTTATAAAGTGTTTTAAAGCATAAAAAATGCGTTAGTGAAAGATTAAAAATCTCTTTAAAATCAAAATCAAATTTGTATGAAACCAAATTTAATCAAGCAATTTGCGTGCAATATAGCCGTGTATTTTATTCTCCTATTTTTAATTTCTACTTCGCAATTATTAGCACAAGCACCTATTAATGATGCATGTGCTGGAGCAACTTTATTAGTAAGTTCCACAAATTGCACCTCCATATCAGGCACTTTTATAAGGGCTATAAAAACGGGCTCTGCCTCATTTAGTTGTGGTATAGCAAACTCACCAGATGTGTGGTATAAGTTTGTAGCAAAAACATCACATCCAAGTATAAGATTAAGTAATATTGGGTCAAATTTAAATAGTAAAAATCCATTTATACAACTTTGGAGTGGTGGTTGTGCTGGTTTTTCTATAGTATGTGGAACCTCACCATTAAACCTATCTACAAGTTACCCAACTGGTTTAACAATTGGTGCTACTTATTATATAAGAATTACAACCAATACTAATTTTTCTTCACCTACCTCAGGTAATTATGGTTTTGATATTTGTATTACTGACCTTAAGATAGATTATGGAAAATCATACACTAATATTTCTGATAGCACAGTAGGAGGTACAATAAACGCAGGCGATACACTAGAAATAAGAACTACACTTACTGTAGGGGGTGGATATTGGAATGACGTAAGGGCAATATATAATGTAGCATTTGCAGACACATTAAAAGCAGGAAAAGGTTTCTCATTATTATCAAGTAATATTAGTACAAGAACAAATGAAGGAAAAATATACCAATTTTTTACAGATGCAGCAGATGCAGATGCCGGCTGGTGGCAACTTACTGGTGGGGCAGGATCTGATACAGCCATAAAAATAAATCTTGGTACTGGTGCCACTTATGGTGTAGGAGGAACAATTACAAATATGAGTGTTCCTAATTTCTTTCAAAATTTTATTATAATGGCTACCTACAGAGTAAAGGTAAATGCCGTGACTGGTACAAAAATAAACTATGGTGGTGGTGCTTTTAGATATGCTACAACAGCAGGTGGAGCTTTAAATACAATAAATTTTCCTAGTGATAGTTTATTAGTTTTTGAAACACTTAGTACTGGCTCTGATGCCGTATCTCCTACAAACCTAATAGGTAATGCAAACAATGGCACTTTTGGTGCTGCAGCTAGTAGTGCTGATAGTTTGCAAAATGGTGGAGCAGCAGCTGTAAATACTACTTATGGTTATCAAACTTTTAACATAGCTGCCAATACACCTGCAGATTATTATTATGGAGTTGCAAACAATACAAGCCCAAGCAATTCAATCATCCAAACTAGTTCAAAAATCTCTGGTGCTACTAACCTTAATCGTGTTTTTGATGTATGGGATATAACAGGTGACCATACTGGCGCCCCTAACCAAAGTAAGGGTAACAAACCTTGTAACCCATCTAAAGCTAGAGACACAGATACTACCAGTCCAAATTATAACCCATGTGGTTATATGATGGCTATTAATGCAGCTTATAAAACAGATGTAGCATTTGAATATACAGCCACTGGCGCTTGTAGCGAAACTTATTATGAAGTATCTGCTTGGTTTAAAAATTTATGCTATAAATGTAGTTCAGATTCTTTAGGTAGATCATCTCACCTTGCAGGGTATATTCCTACAGCGGTAGGAGATTCATCTGGCGTGCGCCCAAATATAGCAATGAAAATAGATGGTGTAGATTATTATACAACTGGAGAATTAAAATATCAAGGGCTCGGCGGTACACAAACAGGTTCTGATACTTTAAACAATTGGGTAAGGCGCTCTTTTGTTTTTAAAACTGCAGCAGGGCAAACAAGTTTTAAAATAACATTTAGAAACAATGCACCTGGCGGTGGTGGTAATGACTGGGCTATAGATGATATTGGGCTTAGAACTTGCTATCCAACTATGATATATGCACCATCTACCACACCGCAAGTACAAAGAGGTAATACAATAACAATAAGCGATACGGTACGTTCTTTTTACAATAGTTATGTATATTATCAATGGCAAAAATCTAAAGCAGTTGCACCTAATACTTGGTTTAATATTGGAGCATCTGGTATGGCAGTGCCAATTTATAATGGTAGCACATATCAGTATGTAAAAACTTACACTATTACATCGGACTCTACTCAAATAGGTAATAATGGAGATTCATATCGTATGGTAGTAGCTACAAATGCTACTAATTTGTTAAACGGATGTAATTTTACACCAGATTTAAAACTTACCATAAATACAGTAGCATCGTTGCCTTGTGCAGTAGGCGATACTAACAGAGCTACCACTCCTGATAAAGGTGTAATAAACTGGAATGATTTGCAATGGAACTTAAAGCATATACCTACTTGCTGCGAAAGTGCTTTTATAACCTACTCCGATGCTACCAATACTGCAGATGATAGTGTAATAGTAAATATCACCAATGATATTTGTATAAGAAATTTAATATTATTTAATGCAGCTACTTCAACTTTTAATAAAAAATTTAAAACAGTATTAGATACTAGTTATAAAATGCTGATGAACGGCAATGTAAATATGTTTGCCAATGGAGCATTGGCTACAGATAGTTGTATTTTTATAGCCAATGGAAAAAATAAAATTACGGTTTTAGGAAAAACAACAATAGGAGGATTAAGTGATAGAGCATTTTCAATGATTGGTACTTCCCCTAATGTAAATGCAAACGTAGATTATATTTTGAGAGGTGATAGTTTAATCTTTAATAGCCGTGGGTTTACAAACGATAAATTAATGACAGTTAATATGGACCCAATAAACGATACGGCTTATTTTGTAAATAATACAAGCACCGCTCCATATCCTTATGCAGTAACTTTTGAAAACTTTAAAATAGGGGATGGAGTAAAAGCCAGTACAGTAATAGCTGCTGGTACCAACCCTAATTCTTTTTTAAATAATAAAGCAGGTAAATTAAAAATTACCAATTATTCAAAGCTAGTTTTACCAGCTAATTATACCATCAATTCAAGGGGGGTAACTAGTGCTTTTGATTTAAGTTACAAAGCTTATTTAGAATTGGGCGGTAGTGCAGGAGGAATTGCCGGAAGCAATTTTCCATTAAATTATATTTCTTATTATATAGACTCTACTAGTACTGTATTATTTTATGGAGGAGCACAAAGTTTGCCAGGTGCAGCCGAAAAAATAAATAATTTTGGCAATTTATGTATAAGTGGTTGGGGCATTAAAAAAGCTTCCTCCTCTTTAATTAATATTTTAGGAGATTTTTGTAGGCTTGCAGGTACACATACCTTTGATGCAAATGCAGGAAGAGTAACATTTTCATCTGCTGTAAAAGTGCAAAAGTATTATGCAGCAGTAGGTACTACCCCAATAAATTTTTATGATTTTACAAACAATAATTTATGTACAGATGGTTTATTAATTGATAGTAGTATAGGCATTTTAAACGAATTAGAATTAATGCCATCTACAAAATTTACACTAAATAATGGCGATGTAAATATGCGTTCAAGCGCAGCACGAACTTCACATATAACTGATTTAGGCACAATAAATATGCCTACAGTTGTGTACAATGGTACCAATAGATTTGTGATAGAGCGTTATTTATATGGAAAAAAAGCTTGGCGTTTTTTAGCAACTCCATTACAAATAAATGCCTTAGACCCTACTGCAGCAACTATTGCAGCATCTTGGAGAGAAAATAAATCTGCACACACATCTACAGGGTATGGTGTTATTGTAACTGGCTCAACGGGGCCTGCCATTGCATCTGCAGCTGGCGAGTTAGATTTATATACACAAAGAGGGTCTATGAAATACTACAACGATGCCGCAGATGTGTGGGTTGAAATTGCAAATACAAGCAGCACTAAAATTAGTAATCTAAAAGGTTATATGGTATTTGTAAGAGGCGATAGAGGTGCACTAAATACAGTAGCTGGTGCAGGCACAGAAACAAACTTGCGAATAAAAGGAAAAATAAATACAGGAAACCAAACGTTTGTTTTAGCAGCAAATAAATTTCAAGCTGTAGGCAATCCATTTGCTTCGCAAATAAAGTTTAATGCAGCTAATAATACTAACGCTGTAGCAGCTTTTACAGTATGGAAACCCACCAATGTAGGATTGTATAATGTAGGGGGATATGAAAATTATATTTTAAACGCTGGCAATTTTTGGCTTAATGGGATAGTTGGTGGAACCAAACGCAATAATATAGAAAGTGGAGAAGCATTTTTTGTGCAAAGTAATAGTGCCACCACTGCAGGAAGCATAGTAATAAAAGAATCTGATAAAACCATAGATTTTAATACCGTAAGTAGAGGAGGCAATGCATCAAATGCAGATATAGTTTTACCTACATTAGATATACAATTGTTTTCTAAATTAGTTGCTGATAGTTTTTCACTTGTAGATGGGGCATCTGTAAACTTTGATAATAATTATAGCCTAGAAATAGACAATGACGATGTGCGGAAACTAGTAAACCGGTTTGATAATTTATGCATAAAAAGCAGTAACAAAACATTGGTGGTAGAAAGAAAACCAATGCCTACAGAAACTGATAGCATACAATTAAACATAGCAGGCACCAGAGTTGGAGAGTATAGACTAGACATTGACCCATCTCTTTTAACAAATGCAGGTGTAGATATATTTATAAAAGATAGGTTTTTACTAACTACTACTGCAATAAACTCTAATGAACTATTGCAAGTACCATTTAGCATAACTGCAGATGCTGCAAGCAAGGCTATAGATAGGTTTGTAATAACATTTAAACTAGCTGATAGCATTAAAATAGCCGCTGAAAGAAATGCCGATAAAATTATAACAGTAAACTGGGGTGTATCAAACGAAAAAAATGTTAGTTACTATACATTAGAGCAAAGTAATGATGGTATTAACTTTAACATATTGCCTTTAACTATAACACCTACTTCAAACACAGGAGGCAACCCTTTTTACATTAAGCTAGATACTGATGCAAGCAAAAATAATAACTGGTATAGAGTAAAAGCTACTCTTACAAATGGTACTACAAAGTATAGCAGAATTGCAATGCTGGCAGCTGTAAAAAATGAAGTTATAAATGTTGAAGAACAACTTATTTCAGTTTATCCAAACCCTGTAGAACATAAAATAATAAATTTATATTTTAAAAACCAAGCAAAAGGCAATTATACATGGTGCTTAATAAACAATTTTGGGCAGACTATTAACAACGGAAATATAAATATTATTAATTTCTTGCAAAAAAATAATATTATAATAAATAATAATTCTGCCGCAGGATATTATACTTTAGTTGTAAAAATGCAAAATGAAAAAGAAGTTAAATTGTCAATACTTTTAAAATAAATAAGCAAAATATTCGTATTGCTAACAGGGGAGTTTTTACTCCCTCTTTTTTTATAATAATTTTGTTATAAAGTATTTGAAATGTACATTTGTACTTCCAATATTACAACAAAAAAACTATCAAATTCGTCTAAATGAAAAAGCTTTTAGCATTTTTTTTATTAAGTGTTTTATATACAGTATCAAAATCTCAAATATTAACCCCTCCATTTTTTGAAAATTTCAACTCTTTTTCATTAATGCTTAATGGCTGGCAAGTGCCTACACCTGGCACTGCACATGATTTGAAATGGTATTTAAACGTTGGCGATACACTGGCAAATGGTACAGCAACTGGTGGGTTGAGGATGAAATTAAATAGCAGCACAAATTATTTAGCATCACCTGGTATAAATTTGGTAGGAGGTAAAACTTACACAGCTTTTTTTAAAGAAAAAGTAGTGTCTGCTGCGTATGGTAGAACAGTAAGGGTGGGCTACAATACTATAAAAAGCATTACAGGTGCTACTTTTTTTTGCAATATTGAATGTCCAAATAATATTTACATACCTTATGGATTTGTAACGCAAAACCCTACTTTTACCCCACCTACTACGGGAGTATATTATTTAATTTATCAGTTTTATAATGCTAATGGTACTACTGGGTATTTATATTCTTATTTTGATGATATTGGTATAGAAGAAACAAAATACCCTTTTGTTATATTAAATACACCTACTAATAATTTTGTAAAAAGTGAAGATTATGCAGATAGTACAAGGGTATATTTTGATGTAGCAGCAAGTGATGTAGATGGTACAATAAAATTTGTTGAATTTTTTGTAGACAGTACAAAAGTATCTACTGATTCTATTCCACCATATCAGTATACTTGCAAAGATTTAAACCCTGGCATGTACAAATTATTTGCAAAAGCTACCGATAATAGAGACAACGTTTCTACCACCGATACAAGTAATATTACCATAAATTTTAGAACAGCTGTAGGAGCCTTAAAGCCTTATGTGCAATGGGATTTTAATGTAGATAACCCTAACGGAGCTGGACTAGATTATTGGCAGTTTCCACCAGCAAATGCTAGCCAATCTTATGTTATAAATAGCTTATTTAGAGGTACACAATGTTTGTACATCAATGCAGTATTGCCTAATAATTATGCAGCATCGCCTGGTATTTACTTAGCAGCTGGTACTACCTACAATTTAGAATTTATAGCAAGAGGAAATGGCGGTACAAAAACCTTTAAATACTATTTTAACCAAGGTGCTACCCTTACTGGTGCTACACTTATAGCTACTGATAATGTAAACGGTGTACCTTCCGCAAATGCAAGCGACCCTAGTTTTTTTGATGTAAATGCTATAAGAAAATTGCCATTTACAGTGCCTGTAAGTGGTATTTATAATATTTTAATAAATTATCCTACAGCTACAAATGCAGGTAATATAAAATGTAAATTCGACCAAATTAGGGTGTATGGAGACAACCTAAACCTTGGGCCTACAGTTAAAATTACTTATCCAATAGCAGGATTAAATTATGCAGAAAATGCAAAAATAACTTTTGCTGCTGATGCAAAAGATAAAGATGGTACAGTAGTAAAAGTAGAATATTACGCAAATGGAGTTAAGGTAACCGAGTCAAGTATAGCACCATTTAGTGCAATTTGGAACAATCCACCACCGGGTAGTGTAATTGTATATGCAAAGGCTTTTGATAATACAGGTGGTTTTGGTTTTTCGCCAAATGTAACAATGACAGGGGTTGCCAACCAATTTAAAGCTACTGGTTTTTTGGGAACAAGCATTAGCGATGAAATAAGGGGTGCTGTAATTAAAGAAAACAACGACATTGTGTATGTGGCAAATATTGGAAATATAAATATAGCAGGTGCTACAAAATATTATCTTAATGGAGCTACTGATGCCAGCCTTGGTGCTATTTTAATATTGAGCAGTGATGGTAAAATATTGAAATCTATTACAAGAATATGTGCAAAAATATCAGACATATCAAAAGATAGAAACGATAATTTGTACATAGCAGCAGTTAGCGATGGCATATTTAAAATAAATGCAACTGCCACTATTTTATTATGGCAAAAATTACCTTCTACAGGTAAAAATACTTTTAGAATAGATGTAGGTGCTACAGGTAAAACAGCTGTGCTTGAAGTAAATGAAACTGATATAAATGACGGAACCACTACTGGTGGAAATATTATTTACTTAGATAAAGATGCTGTTACAATTGCAAATTGTGGCGGTATATCCGCCTACACTTCGGATGTGTGTATAGATGAAACTTCACAAACTATAATAGGCGTTGGGTTTAAAAACTTTAATACCCTTGGTGAAATTGGGGGCAGCGTACAGCCTGTATATGTGCCAGTAATAAAAGGTTTTGATTATACTGGTACACAAAAGTGGCTAGATTATGATTGGGGAAAAGATGAAACAATTACCACAAATAATGGAGCTATAAGGCAATGGTTAAATTTATCTAATAACAATATGGCAGATGCCAGATTGAACAGATGCACAATTGGTAAAGATGGAAAATTGTATGTGGCGGGACAAGTATATGGTGGCAATCATATATTTAGATACGACCCTAAAGATGTAACCCTAGCTGGTAAAATGGCTATAGGTGGTGATAATTGGTTTAACCTTAATAATACGGGAACGGAGATACACTCTGTGTTTGGTAGATACGAGCCATCAACAGGAGATGTAATACGAACTCAAACTTTTACAGGTAGATTGCCAAATGGAAAAGGCAATAGTTTAATTTGTGAACTTGGAAATGTAGATGCAGATGAATTGGGAAATTGTTATCTCACAGGTACATCTGCTTATGGTTTTCCAATGAGTACCGAATACCAGCCTGGCGATTATGCAGGTGGTGGGTTTATTATGAAAAGTAATTATTCTTTAAATGCTAGATTGCTATCAGTAAGGTTTACAACAGGGGGATATGGTAAAGCATTGGCTGTAAAAAAAACCAACCAATTTGTTTATGGTGGTTTTACAAGCAGTAATTATATGTATGTAACCAGCCCTGCAATACAACCAAGTAGCGGTGGTGGTAATGATGCATTTTATGGTGTAATAAATGATAACATTTGTTCATTACCAGATAGTGCTACCAATGTAGCTCCTGCTACATTTAGTACAAAATTGCTAGCAGCTAATAATTTATTTGTAGATAATAATTGCAAACCAATTGCACAAGTAATGCCCACTGGCACTACATCTACAACTGCTATTTCAGATTCTGTAAGAGTAAAACTTTGGGTAGATGCTATGCAAAATACCAACTATGTAAAACGCCATTTTGAAATAACTCCTTATGATAATTTGAACAACCCATTGGCAAATGCTGATACTAAAACCGGCACTGTAACGTTATATTTTACACAGCAAGAGTTTGATGAATACAATGCTGTAAATGGCTCTAAGCTACCAACAAGCTCGGCAGATGTAGATGGTATTGGTAGAATATTGTTAGACAAATATTCAGGTATAAGCAATGATGGTACGGGTGTGCCAGCATCTTATACTGGTGCAAAACAAACTATCAATCCAAATGATGTAAACATTATATGGAATGCTATACAAAGCAGGTGGGAAGTGAGTTTTGATATAACAGGCTTTAGTGGTTTTTTTATGAAAGGGTACAATACTTATATTTTTACTGGTGATGGAAACTGGAGCGATGCAGCTAATTGGAAAGATGGAAATATACCACCCTTAGTATTGTTAGATAAATCCGAAATATTTATTGACCCAACTGCCACAGGCGAGTGTGTGTTAGATTTATCTATTACTCAAATACAAGAAATAAAAACAGGAGCTACGCTAAATGTAGTGCC
>JAYUJS010000468.1:0-2419 GCA_043765095.1 Ferruginibacter sp. | reverse complement strand
ACTATAGAAGCCATTGTAGATGCAAAAGAAGCAGGCGAAGATGTACAATCTGTAGATGGTATAATATGCCCAGGATTTATAAATGCACACTGCCATATAGAATTGAGCCACCTTAAAAACGCCATTACAAAGCATACAGGCTTGGTAAATTTTATACTCGATATTTTAAAACTAAGAGTTGCTGGTAATGAAATAAAACAAGAAGCCATGAAACTGGCAGCCGATGAGTTGTACAATGGCGGCACCGTAGCCGTAGGAGATATTTGTAATACCACCGATTCTGTTTCACTAAAGCAAAACAGTAAAATATATTGGCACAATTTTATAGAGATAAGTGGTTTTTCGGAAGATATAGCTGATTTAAGATTTGAAAATGGAAAAAAAATCCTAACAGAATTTTCAAACCAATTAAAAACTTCAATTTACAAGGACCCCCAAGTACCCCCTTTGGAGGAATTTAAAGGGGCTTTCAGGGGGGCTTTTTCTCCCCATGCCCCGTACTCCGTTTCCCAAAAATTATTTGAATTAATAAATGAAACCGCCTTTGGTAAAACCCTTAGCATTCACAACCAAGAAACCCTTACCGAAAATAATTTTCTACAAAACAAGACAGGAGATTTTTTAAAATTATATGAAACATTAGGAATAGACATTTCCTCTTTTACCCCAAATGCAAAAAGTAGTTTACAACATTGGCTGCCACTATTGAGCAATGCTAGAAAAATAATTTCGGTACACAATAGTTTTACCAGCGAAACTGATATTTTATTTGCAAAACAATTTACAGCTTTGCAAGAAATGTATTTTTGCCTTTGCCCAAATGCAAATTTGTATATAGAAAACACTTTGCCGCCAGTAGAAATATTACTGAAAAACAATTGCAATATTGTACTTGGCACAGATAGCTACGCAAGCAATACTCAACTCAATATTTTTGAAGAAATAAAAACAATACAAAAAAACTTTCCTACAATTTCTTTAGAAAAAATATTGCAATGGGCTACCATAAATGGTGCAAGGGCATTGGGGATAGACGATTTATATGGTAGTTTTGAAAAAGGAAAAATGAGCGGAGTTGTTTTGATAAATGATGAAAAAAGTTTTAGATTTATTTAAACATTATAAAAATGAAAAACTAAAAAACATACAGCTAGGAGAAGTTCTAAAAAAAGAATTACTGGCAGAAATGAGTATTTCAGCCTACAAGTTTTCTAAAAATTTAAAAATCCCTCAAACAATAATCTCTGAAATCATAAATGGAAGAAGACGCATTTCTGCCACCACAGCTTTAAGGCTTTACACATATTTTAATAACTCAGTAAAATTTTGGATAGGATTACAAGATGGTTTTGAAATTGAGGAAGCGATGCTAAAAGCTAGTAAATATATTACAACAATTTGTCTTTACGAATAGGGCTTACAGCAGGTGGGGAAATTACTTCCTTATGCTTAGAACGGCTGACGATTGTTATTCCGTCCAGCCCCACTTGTTTCAAACCCCATGTTGGCGTAACGCAGCGTAAAACCTCAAACTTTGAAAGTGTTGTCAAAACATTAAAATTTAGTAGTAAATTTGTTCGACAATCATGATTAATGAAAGCGAAATACATAAACCCATTTACTGATTTTGGATTTAAAAAAATCTTTGGCGAAGAGGCAAGTAAGCCTTTGCTTATTGATTTTCTAAATAATTTATTGCCTGAAAGCAAAATTGTTGATTTAACCTTTAAAGACAAAGAACAATTAGGAAAAACTGAAGAAGATAGAAAAGCTGTTTATGATATTTATTGTCAAAATGCAAATGGAGAAAAAATAATTGTAGAACTACAAAAAGCAAAACAAAAATATTTTAAAGACAGAACAATTTACTATTCTTCTTTTCCAATTCAAGAACAATCAGAAAAAGGTGAATGGAATTACGAGTTAAAATCGGTTTATTGCGTTGGTATTTTAGACTTTAAATTTGACGAAGACAAACAAACCATTGGAGAAGTTATTCACACAGTTCAACTTAAAGACCAACATAACCAAGTATTCTATGATAAATTGAAATTTGTGTATTTAGAGATGCCACATTTCAACAAAAAGGAAATTGAATTAGAAGGCAGGTTAGACAAGTGGTTATATTTTATAAAGCATTTAGAGGATTTTCAAAGCATTCCAGAAATTTTTAAAGATGAGATTTTTGTTCAGGCATTTGAAAAAGCAGAAATTGCAAAATACACCGAAAGAGAACGCACAGAATATGAAGAAAGTTTAAAAATATACAGAGATTATAAAAATACTTTAGACACAGCTTTCGACGAGGGGAAGATTGAAGGAAAGATTGAAGGAAAGATTGAAGGAAAGATTGAAGTTGCAAAGACTTTGAAAGAAAATGGTATTTCAATTGAGATAATAATGAAATCAACAGGACTTT
>JAYUJS010000467.1:0-6445 GCA_043765095.1 Ferruginibacter sp. | reverse complement strand
GAACTTAATCGGGCTAAAATTTTGTGTCTAATATCTAAAGTCTATACATCAATTTTAGCATACTTCGCATGGCTCTCTATAAATTCTCTACGTGGGGGTACTTCATCGCCCATAAGCATTGTAAATACACTGTCTGCGGTAAGTAAACTATCAATCGTAACTTGTTTAAGCGTCCTACTTGCAGGGTTCATGGTGGTTTCCCACAGCTGGTCTGCGTTCATTTCACCAAGTCCTTTGTATCGCTGTATCGTTACACTATCTTCTTTTCCGCCGCCTATTTTTAATGATATTGCTTTGCGTTCCTCATCACCCCAAGCATATTGTTGCTCTTTACCTTTTTTAACTAAGTACAAAGGTGGTTGTGCAATATAAACGTAACCTTGCTCCACTAATTCTTTCATGTATCTAAAAATAAATGTCATTATCAAAGTTGCAATATGGCTTCCATCCACATCGGCATCTGTCATAATAATTAACTTATGATACCGAAGTTTAGAAATATCCAATGCTTTGGCATCTTCTAATGTTCCAATTTTTACACCAAGTGCGGTAAACATATTTCGTATCTCTTCATTGTCGTAAATCCTATGCTCCATTGCTTTTTCCACATTAAGAATCTTACCTCTCAATGGTAGAATGGCCTGAAAACTTCTATCTCTACCTTGCTTCGCAGTTCCTCCAGCCGAGTCTCCTTCCACCAAGAATAACTCACAACGACCTGGGTCTTTATCTGAGCAATCTGCTAGTTTACCTGGTAAACCTCCTCCTACAAGAACTGTTTTACGTTGCACCAATTCCCTTGCACGCTTAGCAGCGGCACGAGCTTGCGCTGCAAGAATTACTTTTTGTATAATCGTTTTTGCATCCTTAGGGTTTTCTTCTAAATATGCTTCTAACACTCGGCTCAGTGTACTATCTACAATTCCACTTACCTCACTATTTCCAAGCTTACCTTTCGTTTGTCCTTCAAACTGTGGCTCGGGTACTTTTACAGAAATAATGGCTGAAATACCCTCTCTAAAATCATCTCCTTCTATGGCAACTTTTGCTTTTTCAAACATGCCATTTTTTTCGCCATAACTTTTAAATACACGGGTGATACTTCTTCTAAAACCTGCTACGTGTGTACCACCTTCTATAGTATTAATATTGTTTACATAACTAAACAAATGCTCGGAGTAGCCTGCATTGTACGTCATGGCTACCTCTACTACTACATTATTTTTTTCATCATACCCATCGCAATAAATTACAATAGGTATCAATGGACTACGACCTGCTTTTTTATCTAAATATTCTACAAACTCTACAATTCCACCTTCACTATAAAAAGTTTTGCTGTACGTTTTACCATCTTCCTCTTCTAAAGACCTAAGGTCGTTTAATTCAATTTTAATCTTTTTGTTTAAGAAGGCTAGTTCACGCATACGCCCTTCTAATATTTCCCGCTTGTAAACGGTGCTATTAAAAATAGTTTTATCTGGCCAAAAATGTACATGCGTACCCGTATGAGTGCTTGTACCAATTTCCTTTACGCTGTATTGAGGTACACCAATGCAATATTCTTGTTGAAATTTTTTATTTTCTCTATCTACCGTCACCACCAACTTTGTACTAAGTGCATTTACACAACTTACCCCCACACCATGCAAACCGCCAGATACTTTGTAAGTGTCTTTATCAAACTTACCACCGGCATGCAATACTGTCATTACAATTTCAAGAGCAGATTTACCCTCTTTTGTATTGATACCTGTAGGAATACCACGTCCATCATCTTGTACAGAAATAGAGTTATCCTCGTGTATGGTAACAGTAATATTTTTACAATGACCAGCAAGCGCTTCATCTATTGAGTTATCTACCACTTCATATACGAGGTGATGCAGCCCTTTTTCACCCGTATCGCCAATGTACATACTTGGGCGAAGGCGTACTGCTTCTAAACCTTCTAAAACCGTAATATTATCCGCCCCATAATTATCTGTAGCAGGTACTTTTAAATTATCATTTTCTGTAGCCATAATAGTGTAACAATCTTTAAAGACCGAATGTTTGCGAAGGTAAGGTTTTTGAGTTTTTGTTTAAAATAAAAACGAGGGTATTTTAAACCTTTTACCCACATAATATAGCATGTTAATATTACTGTTTTTCTACATAAAATAAATTTATAAAAGCAACTCTTATATTTGCAACTATACATTTTCTTTTTATGAAACTTTATTGCTTTGTTTTAATGCTATTTTTCGCAAATGTGTCCAAGGGGCAAGACAAAGGTTTTGATGTAATTAAAATTGGGTTACCTCCTACTTTATCTTATTACGATAACCAGTTTTCGGGAATGTTTTTGAAAGATGAAAAGCTTTTTCTACTATCAGAAAGTAGGCTGCAAGACAGTGCAAATGCTATCATCTATGTACTAAAAATAGCAGATATAAATCGTAAAATACTAGATACTAATTATAAAATGCATTTTGAAAATTACCCAATTAAAAATTTAGATTTACTTAGAGAAAAAATGGAAGCGATAGGGGATGTATATGAAGGGTTGGAGGCGATATTTATGGAAGGTGATAACGTTTATTTGTCTGTAGAAACTTCTACCCCATCTAAAAATTGTTATTTATTAAGAGGCAATTTATATGACAATGCTGTCTTTTTAGACCTAGCTTTTTTATTGCCCATGCCTAAGCCTACTAATGCTAATGGCGATCACATTTACAATGCAGGCTTTGAATGTTTAACAATGATAGATTTAACTTTAATAGGGCTTTATGAATACAATTATTTTGTTGGTAATAATAATGCTGCAATAGCTATTACTCCACAAAGTTATACAACAGCTTTATACCAAAAAGCAAGTATGCAGCCACTGCCTTTTCGTATTACAGATATTACAAAAACAAGCAAAAATACTTTTACAGCTATAAATTATTTTTACAAAGGTGGAGGAAAAGATTCTGTGTATAGAGTGCCAATAACAGACGTAAAAAATGACCAACTTATAAGAGATACTAATGGATATAAAAGTTATTGCAGGCTAATAAAATTGAAATATAAAAACTATAAATTTTCATGGGAGCCAATGTGGGAGTTTCCAACAGAATACATGGCTTACAATTGGGAATGCATTGCAGAGCATAATGGTGGCTATTTTGTATTGAATGATAAATACACAGCTAGTAAACCTTATAAATCTGTTCTGCTTTTTTTATTGCCAAGGAAATAATTTAAAATTGTTTTAATATCTTTTTATAGTATGCCAACCATATTTGTTCTCTGTATTGGTTCGGTGTCTCACAAGCCAATCTCGTTTATCAACATCATACAATAAAAGTACACTTTTTAAAAATAAAATTTATTTAAACTACATTATTGTAAAATTCATTTTAGGTTAGCTATATTTTATAAAAAAGAAAGTATGATGAAACGTGGCGTACCGTTCGTGGGACACGAACCAACACATAGGAAATTATCCCATGCTGTAAAATTTTACAAAAATATTATCTGAAAACCTGTTAAGAATAAATGTTTTTTGCAAAGTTTTAAAAAGCCCTTTCAAAAATTGAAAAGGCTTAAATATTTTTGCAATAAAAATTATACAAATAATATATAAAATTTATTTTAGCATAACTTCTTACGGTGCTAACGAAATCCTTATCTGTATACCTGCTCTTGTATTTGTAGTAGGTGCGCTAGATGATATGTATGGAATTACTTTTCTTCTATCATAATAAAATTTTAAATTAATTCTATTGTTCAACACATAATCTATTGTTGGGTTTATGTGTATTTCTTTACTGCCACCAGTAGCAAGGTTAAGTTCTTGGTCCAATCTGCTATTAGCTGTTACATTATCCCTTATACCAAATATTAAGTTAAATGCCATTTCAGTTGCTTGTTCTTTTCCACCGCCTAAAAATTTAGGTAATTTTATACCAAAAGGTAAAACGCCGGGTTTTTTACTACGATAACGGTACCCCATACCCACATTAAACTCTGTACTACGTTGTTCACTTAGCTGATAGTCGTATAAACTTAGGCTTAGCGTACGAGATTTTGAGTAATCAAACTTTGCTTGTAATTGGTTGGTAAATTGCATATCAAAACCAATAAGCGGAGAAAATGATTCTTGTATAGTAACATTGGGTACTAAGAAATATGGTATAAAGGATTTTGTTTCATTATCAAAGAAAGATGGGTATCCATACCTTGATAAATCTTGATAAAGTAAGGCAGAAGTAAATCCATTCATGCTTAAACTACCATTGTAACCATGGCTCACATTAAAGCTATTAAATATTTTGTCAAGCCCTTTTACTCTTGGCAATCCATTATAATTTAGCGTCCAATTTGGTTTTGGTAAAATATTACTAAAAGGGTTTGATCTTGTGCGTCCATCACTTTGCTTTATCAGCGAAACTTTTTCTGGGCTTTCTCCAGTATATGCAGCTACAAATGCTGGTATCAATACATCTACAGAATATTTGCCATAGCCATAGTAATACCCATCTGCTTGTAAGCCGCCATTTACTTGGCTATAGGGGTTTTGCTCGCCTAACCTTTTAGATAAAATAGCTCTATTACTTTGAAAAGTTTTAAAAGTTTCTGAAACCACATTGGGGTCAAAAGTACCAAACAATGTATTGAAGGCAATATAACTTACATCAAACCCACCAGTAGAATAAGGTGTAAGATGGCTAAAGGTTTTATTGCTACCGCCAGATGTATCTATATATCTAAATGTTTCAGTATAATTTTTACTAAATGTTTTTTTTAAATTTACTGAAATAGTAAAATCTCTAATTGGCTCTATCGTTATTTTGCCTTGTAAGTTTTGGTCAAAATTTTGTTGAAATAAGTAGTTAAAATTTTCATCTTTCGTTATCAAACCAGCTGCTGCTTTTCTATTAAGCCAATTACTATCTATTTGTTTCCCCATTACAAAATCAAAGCCTGGTGCCATGCTATTAAAGTTTTGCCCAAGTGCTTGTGTGCTATCTGTGTAGCCTGGTAGCCTAGTATTGCCGGTTTCAGATATAGAAAAACTTGCTTGCTTAACACTGGTTAATAATTTACCCAAAATTTTAATTGGTGTACTTACATAGGGCAGGGCAGATTTATCTAAAATTTTTCTTGTACGCAATACTCGTTTACCTTGTTTATTGGTTACACTATCTTTAATTTTTGTCCAACGATTTTTCCATCTTTCTTTATCTGCTTTGTTAGATGGGGCATCTAGCTGGCGCAAAAATTTAGATTTTGAATACAGTTTTGTAAAATCCATTTCAAGTGTACCTTCACTCTGTTGGTTATTTTCTAA
The DNA here is from genome assembly GCA_043765095.1 of Ferruginibacter sp. Lineage (GTDB taxonomy): Bacteria > Bacteroidota > Bacteroidia > Chitinophagales > Chitinophagaceae > Ferruginibacter. The sequence continues at coordinate 1,122 of JAYUJS010000467.1, read as the reverse complement.
TAAATTACCAAGGTTAGCAGCTATTCTACTTGCACCCGTCCAATGATACCCAGCTTGGTATTTTACATTGGCACTCATAAAATCTAACAACGGTATTTTATTTATAGGCAAGGTGTAAGAAAAAGTAGCCATTTGGTTAAACAACGTATTTCTTCCACCAGCAAATAAATTTCTTAATAATGAATCTCGTTTTTCTTTGGTATCAATTCTTCCAGCAGGCTCATCTACACGGGAGTTGTTGGTAGCTGTATAATTAAATTTAAGTGTTCTTGTAAAATTCCAATCTAAAATATAATCTCTTTGAAACACCATGTACTTATCATACGTTTCTGGTGTTTGATATTTATCACCACCAAGGCTACGTGGTTTTATTACACCAAACTGCCTTGTTATATCTGCTCTAAAAGTAAGCTGCGATGGTATTACATTTATGTTAAAATCTTTAATAATATCAAACCATTTTGTTTTACTTTTTTTAAATAAGTTTTTAAATGGCGTAAAATATTTTGGCTGTGGTGCAAAATTGTAACCTATAGCTGCTCTATGTTTAGTTACATCATTGTATTCTATCAAGGGGCTATACTTACTTATTTTTAAGTAAGAGTAACTAAAGTCAAGGTTAGAAATATCGTATATTTTTGGTTTTTTTGTATTGGTTCTATTTTTTCTAATATTGGTAAAATTAATGTTAGTGGTAGAGGCAAATTCTACCGCAGTTTTACGGATAGAATCTACTTGGTTAGATGGTACAGCATTAAGTTTATCTTTTAATTTAATATCCTTATCGTAAGGGTCGTACTTTGGCGAACTTACTTGCTGAGAATAACTAGCATCTACAGGTATTTGTAAAGCAACTTTTTTTGGAAGCAACTTACCTAAGTCCAATCTTGCGGCTATGTCAAATTGATAAGCATCGTCTAAGGCACGCTCCGCTACTCTTTGCTCAAGCGTACCAAAACCTTGTGTATGCATATTGCCAGATAAAGATAATGTTCCTAAATCTGCTAGTGTAAAATCTACTCTTCCCAATGCAGCAAAACCTCCTTTTTCATCTATAGAAGAAAGCCTCAATTCATTTACCCACATTTCTCCACATACTGAAGGGGAACCATTTGTATTTTC
>JAYUJS010000466.1:0-2437 GCA_043765095.1 Ferruginibacter sp. | reverse complement strand
ACAGTTTAGAAATTGCTCCGCAGTTTTTGTTTGCCACATATCCACATTTTTGGCTTTGAAATTTTAAACAATATTTTTTAAAGGGTAGAAATATTATTCCTAATTTTTAAAAAGATATTTAAAAGTATAGAATTATAATTTAGAGTTTATTATTGTAGCTATTAACTTTTGCCAATTGCCCGTTTTCTATTGCCAACCTCCCCCTCAGCATTAACCATGCACCACTTACCTACCCAAAGAAGCAATCAACATTTTTTTTCCTCCGATTTTAGATTTCATTTCCACCATTTCGCCTGTAAGTACGTTTTTAATCTTTGTAAAACCTTTTGCCATCTCTGGGTAGTTTATTTGCACATCTATTTCTAATTCTTCGTCAGATGTATTCATTACGCAGATGATCGTTTCTTTAGAATCGTATCTAAAATATGTATACAAACCCTTTACAGGCATGTATTGCATCATTTTACCCGTTTTTATTGCAGTAGATTTTTTTCTAAAATTAGCAAGCGTTTTTATAAAATTAAACACTTCGTTTTCCTTTTCTGTTCTTCCTTCTTTGGTAAATTTATTGGTTTTATCGCCTTTCCACCCACCCATAAAATCTAATCTCACCAAACCATCAGGGTTTGTAAAACCTGTCATTAATATTTCATCTCCATAATATAACTGTGGTACGCCTCTAAAAGTAAGCAACCAGCCAAGTGCCATTTTATATTTAGCTATATCTTCATTTAACACCGAGTAAAACCTAGGTAAATCATGATTGCCTAAAAATATAACTTGCCCCATTGGATTTTTGTATAAAAAATCTTGCGAAGTGGTTGTGTATAGTTTCATAGCACCGTCTGTCCATCCAAACTTTTCGTTTAGCGCAGGTTGTATGCCATAAAACAACGTTTGAAAATCAGTAGTATTTGGCAAGTTGCTTTTAAAAATTCCATTTACGTTATTCTCACAAAAATAACTTTGATTAGGTACGCCATGTACCCACGTTTCACCATACAATGATATTGCCGGGTAGTCATCCATCAAAGCTTTGTTGCACCTATTCATAAATGGTAAATCATTGTACAAATAAGTATCTATTCTCCATCCATCTATTGCAAATTCTTCTACACTCCATAGTGCATGTTGTATTAAAAAATTAGCTACATAAGGGTTATTTTGATTAAGGTCTGGCATTTCAGTTGTAAACCATCCATCAATTACTTTTTTAGCATCTGATGGTGCTGCATAGGGGTCAAAAAGGGGTTGGTCTTTGTAAGTGGTTTGTGTGTATGCGGGCCATTGGTGCACCCAGCTTTTCATTGGCATATCTTGTATAGTAAAATGTTGCAATCCTACGTGGTTGTATACAGCATCTTGTATCAATTTCATACCACGCTTATGCAGCTCATTGCTTAAATTTTTATAAGCCGTAGCCCCACCAATTCTTTCATCTACTTTATAATGATTGGTAATGGCATAGCCATGCTCAGTGCGATTAGGCATATCGTTTAATAACACTGGCGTCATCCAAAGGCTTGTTACACCAAGGTCTTTTAAATAATCTAACTTGCTCGTTACGCCTTGTAAGTCGCCGCCATGGCGCAAAAAGAAAGAATCTCTATTAAGTGTTTGGTCTTTTAAACCTGTTATTCTATCATTGTTTTCTTCTGCATTGCAAAATCTATCTGGTATTAATAAATACACTAAATCGCTAGCATTTACACCTTGTGCAAAAAGTTTTCCATTTCCTTTTCTTCTTTCTGCCAAAGGCCAAAGTACTGTTTCAATTTCTTTGCCATTTTGAAAAACTAATGGCACATTACCAGGCTTTGTAGTGGGGGCAATTGTTACATCTATTGCTATGTATTTTTCATTTTCTAGCTTCGTAACTTTATTTATTACCACGCCTGTGTAATTAATTTTTACATCAGATGTTTTAAAATTTTTATTGTGGTTGTATACTAATATTTGTACTTTATTCCATTTCATACCCACCCACCAGTTTGTAGGGTAAAGGGTGGTTTGCTGGGCAATAGATTGTAAACCCAAGAAAAGAAAGCTTAAGAAAAACGATAGTTGCTTCATTAAAAATTGTAATTTAATAGATGGTTTAATTAAGTTTGAAAATTTGTATAATTTTTAAAAACTATAATTTTACATCAATCAATGGTAAAAAACTATGCTTCATGTTTTCCATTTTATTTTGAAAATTATATGGGTATAAAAATTGTAATTTATTATTTAATTTTTATAAAACAAAAAACCTCAGCAAAAATGCTGAGGTTATTGTTGGGTTACCAGGGTTCGAACCTAGACAAACAGAATCAAAATCTGTTGTGCTACCGTTACACCATAACCCAATTTGTATTTAGGAGTGCAAAAATAGGTATTTTGTGAAAAAAGGCAAACTATTTTTATAAAAAAGTTAAAAATTAATTAATACTTCATT
>JAYUJS010000465.1:0-2438 GCA_043765095.1 Ferruginibacter sp. | reverse complement strand
TTTATCCTCAAGCTAAAAACTTGAGGATTTTTTTTGATATAATAATTGTACCTTACTTTTATAAATTAAAAATGTATGCCTTTACAACCATGGCTCACAGCCACAGTAGTTCAAATAGAACAACAAACGCACAACACTCGTAGGTTTTTTATACAAATGCCAAACGAAGTTGCTTTTAATTTTGAACCAGGGCAATTTGTAACGTTAGATTTACCCATACACGAAAAACCTGCTCGTAGGCTTCGTAGTTATTCAATATCTAGCTGGCCGAATGATACAAATGTTTTTGAGCTTTGCATTGTATTATTAGAAGGCGGTGCAGGCACTACTTATTTGTTTAATGAAATAAACGTAGGCTCACAACTTACCGTACGTGGCCCAGTAGGCGTATTTACATTGCATGAGCATGCATTGCAAAATGATTTGTATCTAATTTGTACTGGAACTGGTATTGCGCCTTTTAGGAGCATGGTACAACAAATTAAATTACACAATCTTTTGCATAAAAATATTTATTTAATATTTGGCTGTCGTACAAAAGCAGACCTCTTGTATTTTGAAGAATTGAAAACACTTAGCAATAATATGGACGGCTTTCAATACCTCCCCACACTTAGCCGGGAGCAATGGGAAGGTGCAAATGGCTACGTGCACTCGGTATATGAAAATATTTTAAAAGCTGTACCTAACAGCAATGCAACCTTTATGCTTTGTGGCTGGAAGGCAATGATAGATGAAGCAAAATTAAAAATTATAGAACTTGGGTTTGATAAAAAAGCGATACACTCGGAGTTGTATGGATAAAATATTTTGTAAATATTAATTTAGTTACGTTTTACGAATAGGGCTTTGTGCAGGTGGGGAAATAAAATTCAGTCTGCCCCATTTGCACAGTTCGTGTTGTACGACGCCCTTTCGTAATCTCGTAAAATTCTCATTTTTATTGGACTCTAAAACAATAAATCGTTTTTTGGGCTAATGCATCGGGTAAGTAACCTAGTGCGTATTGAAATAAATTGATATTTTTATTGCTATTTGTAACTGTCATATCAAAAGTTGCGTTTGTACAATTTTGACCATTCAATCCATTACTTCCTAAATTACTTACGCCTAAAGCGAAAAGTCCTTTTTGTTTACAAATTATTCCGATTTTAAAACTATAATTTGAGGTTTCTGAATATAATGAACTTATACCTTTTTCAGGAACAGTCGTGATTTGAGTAAAAGTTCCAACTTTTTGAATAACCTGAAATTTTGAATAAGAATCAACACCTGTTTGTAAAACTGTGTCCATGTAACCAAATGCAATACCTCCACCAATACCTACAGAATTACTATAATCCACTTGTTTCTGAGAAATTGTATTAAACAGGTTTTTGGGGAAAGTAGAATTGAAATATATTGTATCTCCAATATTATACACTTCCTTTTGTGGACTAAATTCGCTTGTTACACTAAACTCATAATCACTAATAATACATGGTTTTGTGCCTCCCTCTTTTTTACAGCTATTTGCAAAAAGGAATTGTGTTGCTGTAATCAGCAGCCCAATTTTTAAAATTTGTATCGATTTTATATTAAACATTTTACTGTACTCTAAAACAATAAATACTTTTTTGCAACAAAGCATCGGGTAAGTAACCTAGTGCGTATTGAAATAAATTGATGTTTTTATTGCTATTTGTAACTGTCATATCAAAAGTTGCATTAGTACAATTTTGACCATTCAATCCATTACTGCCTAAGTTTAGAGCTCCAATACAATAAAGACCTTTTTCACGTAATTTTATTCCAATCTTGAATTGATAGTTTAAAGATTCAACAATATAGATTCCTAATTTATCTTGTTCTATTATTGTCGCAGAAGGCAAAAATATTCCAATTGAAGATATTGCTTCAAATTTTGAGTTTGCTTTTGATAATATTTGCTGCGTTGTATCTAAAATCAAGAAATTAATACTCCCTTTTATTCCTACTGAGTTACTATAATCAACTTGCTGTTGTGACAAAACATTAATCAATTGTCTTGGAAATGTGGAAGTAAAATAAATGGTATCTCCAATATTATAAATTTCTTTTTGTGGACTAAAATCACTTGTTACATTGAATTCATAATTACTATTAATACACGGTTTTGTGCCTCCCTCTTTTTTACAACTGTTTGCAAAAAGGAATTGGGTTGCTGTAATCAGCAGCCCAATTTTTAAAATTTGTATCGATTTTATATTAAGCATTTTAATGTACTCTAAAACAATATATGCTTTTTTCTAATAAAGCATCCGGATAATAATTTAGAGCATATTGAAATAAATTAAAATGCTTATTACTATTTGTAACTGTCATATTAAAACCTGCATTAGTGCAATTCTGATTTTTGAGTCCTTGACTTCCTAAATTAGCTGAATTAAAAAAGTACAATCCTTTCTGTTTTAAAGTTA
>JAYUJS010000464.1:0-2439 GCA_043765095.1 Ferruginibacter sp. | reverse complement strand
CCCCAGCGTGGGTCACGGGCTATATCTACCATAGGAGCAAAGGTCCAATGTATACCACTTGCACTCGCTTCGGTAGCGGCTATTCTTGCACTTAGTTGCATAGCATCTAAGTCCCAACTGCATGCCTCTGCTAATGGAATAGGAAAAGTAGTTTTGTAGCCATGTATAACATCTTGCCCAAAAATTAGAGGTATTTTTAATCTAGATTCCATTGCTATTTTTTGCCAACTTCTCGTTCTTTCTGCACCTAATGCATTTAACAAAGACCCAACTTGCCCTCTGCGAATTTGATTTACTTTATCATTATCTATTGTGGTAGGGCCTGTGGCTGTATTGTCATCATTGTATTGGTTTAGCTGTCCAATTTTTTCTTCTATTGTCATTAGTCGTAATACGGAATCTACCCTTTGTGTATAAGATTTTTTTTGTGCAAATAATGTGTTACAAAAAAACAAAGCATACATTATAAAAGTGCAGCTAAAAAAATTAGATTTTATTCTAGAGAAATGCATGGTAAAAAAATTAAAAAAGTGTTGTTGCTAGATTATAGCAACAACATACTTTTAGTTATTAATAGGAACTAAAATTATTTTTGATATACTCTAACATAATCAACCTCCATAGTTGCGTTCGTAATTAGAGGGTCTAATGCACCAGCAAAATTGCCACCCATTGCTAGGTTTAAAATAATATGAAAATCTTGATTGAAGGGTGTAGTTAGAGAATTGATAAAAGTTTTTGTAATAACATTATCTACATAAAATTTAATATCGTTTGCAGTCCACTCTGCTGTATAAGTATGAAATGTTTTTGTAACATCTTTAATCATACTAGTGCTACCGTCGCCTTTCTCACCAAAGTGATTTGGATAATGTAGCGTAGAATATATTTTGTTTAACTCACTTCCTTTATGCTCCATAATATCAATTTCACCACATTGTGGCCAGCCAGCAGTTTTAATATTGCTACCAAGCATCCATATTGCAGGCCATGTGCCTATGCCTTCTGGCAGTTTTGCACTTACTTCAATTTTGCCATAGGTAAAATTAAATATATCTCTTGTAAGCATACGTGTAGAAGTATATGCACTGCCGTTGTAGCTTTCTTTTAATGCAGTTATTTTTAAAATACCTTTATCTATTCTTACATTTTGTGTACGATTGGTGTAATATTCCTTCTCATCATTACCCCAACCCCAAGTGCCAGTGCCAATATCATAATTCCATTTTGTAGAATCTGGAATGCTAAGATTATTAAATTCATTTGCCCATACCAATTTATATTTAGCAGCCTCTGTGGGTATTTCTTTCTTTAAATTATTTAAATTGTTTTCATCAGATATTTGAACAAAATTTTTATTGGAACAATTACTAAAAATAATAATTGTAAACATTAATAAGATTATTTGAAAGAAATTTTTTTTGTTCATTCTTGCTTAATTTAAAAAGAGCTAAGTTTTAAAAAATAAAAAATAAAATAGGAAATAACTTACTAAGAAAGATACTATTTTGACATTTATTATAAAAACTATTTTTGAATTAAAACTTTTTCGGTTACCAAATGTTTACCATCATTATCCAATAAATGTATAACGTAAATACCATTACTTACAAAAGATAAATTTACATTCATAGTAGTATAACTTGCAAACATTACAAAACTTGCAGTATATATATTTCTACCAGCTGCATCAAAAATTAGCATTTTTCTTGGTTTCAAATCTGTAGTGTTACTATAGTACCTCACTTGAAATTTACCTGTAGAAGCATTTGGATAAATAAATATTTTTTCTTGTGCTGAATCTGATATTGAAATAATATTTGATGTGCCTACACAACCATTAGCATTAGTAACTTTCAAGCTATAATTTCCTAAATCATCAATGGTAGCTTTTACACTATTTCCAGTTTGCCCATTTAATAAAATTCCATTTTTATACCAAGTATAAACATTACCTGCTGTTGGAGATGATGCAACTGAAACGATTGTTGCAAGCCCAGGAAATAATTTTGTGTAAGGCATAGCTGATATTACACCAACCATAGGTGTTGGAATTATATTTACATTTATTGCAGCCCTATCACTTTCACAACCACCAGCATTTGTTTGGCTTACATAATAAGTAGTAGTGCCACTTATATTAGTTACTGTTGTAGGAAAATTTATAGAACCTGTACCCCCACTAGCAACATTATACCACAATAAACTATTACCAGCATCAGCTATTGCAGATAACAAAGTACTTTGTGCATTTATGCAAGATATTACAGGTGTAGTTACATTAGGGGCTACTGATGTAGTTTTTACAAAAACATTTAACAAAGCTCGAGGGCTTTCGCAGCCAAATCCGTTTGCTTGGCTTACATAGTAATTTGTTGTACCTACTGTGCTGGTAATTGGTGTAGGTGCTGTTGATGCTATACCCCCAGTTAAAGCTGT
>JAYUJS010000463.1:0-2448 GCA_043765095.1 Ferruginibacter sp. | reverse complement strand
ATTTACAATTTTATTATTTGATATTTGTACAACGCTTCAAAAATACATATAGAAATTCAAATGTTTACACTAAACTGCAAAGGAAAATTAATATCTACCAAAACAGCTTTGGTAATGGGGATTATTAACGCCACTCCCGATTCTTTTTATGAAGGAGATTTACAAAAAGGAATAAATGGTATTTTGGCAATAGCTACAAAAATGATTAATGACGGTGCAGATATTTTAGATATTGGAGGACAAAGTACCAAACCAAACAGCGAACGAATTTCTGTTGAAGAAGAAATGAAAAGGGTATTGCCTGTTATAGAAATAATACACAAACATTTTCCTACAACAATCATTTCTGTAGATACTTACCAAAGCGAAGTAGCAAAAACTGCAGTAGAAGCGGGTGCAAGCATAGTGAATGACATAAGTGCTGGTGAGCTTGATACCAAGATGATACCTACTGTAGCTAGCATGCGCAACATACCATATATATGTATGCATACACGTGGTACGCCAAACACTATGCAGCAACTTACCAATTATGATGATGTAACAAAAGAAATATTAGAATATTTTATAGCAAAAATAGATGAGTGTAAAAATGCTGGAATAATTGATTGTATTATTGACCCTGGCTTTGGCTTTGCAAAAACAATAGCGCAAAACTTTACAATACTTAAAAATTTATCTATTTTAAAAATGCTTAATAAGCCAATATTACTAGGAGTTTCAAGAAAAAGTACTATTTACAAAACGCTTGGCATTACAGCCGCAAATGCATTAAACGGCACAACCGTTTTAAATACTTTGGCATTGCAAAATGGTGCAAATATTATAAGAGTGCATGATGTAAAGGAAGCCAAAGAAGTTGTAAAACTTATGTACGAATATTATCTTATTTAATGGGACGTAAGACACCCACCATAAAAAGTTTAAACTGAAATTTAAGTTTGGATTTTAAAATCGACCTAACTTTTACAACAAAAGAAGCAGCCCTTAAAGAGCTGCTTCTTAAAATTTAAAACTTAAAATTATTTTTGTGTAGGTTGCTGTGGTTGAGATTGTCCTTGAGCTGGTTGCTGACTTTGAGCAGCAGGAGCTACAGGAGCAGCTTTCTTTACACTATCCATATACTGCTTTTGCTTAGCTTCCATTTGTTTTTGCTTTACTTCATTTTCAATTTTTACTTGTGCCTTCGATACTACATCTAATATTTCTACTTCAAATATTAAATTAGCATTTGGAGCAATATCTCCACCTGCACCACGTGGCCCGTACGCCAAACCAGATGGGATATATAGTTTAGCTTTAGTGCCTTTTTGCAAACCTAACAAACCATCACTCATACCTGGTATTACACCATTACCAAGAGATTGGTCATTAGTAAGGTTTACTATTAATGGCTCTGTATGTCCTTTAGATGGATCGGTATTAGAGTCAAACATTTTACCATCCAAAGTTTTGCCAGTATAGTTAATTTTTGCAAACACAGTAGTATCAAGCATAGTACCTGTACCAGCTTGTAAAATTTCTACATATGTACCTTTTGTAGTTTTGGTTGTTTTTAATTTATTTTTTTCAAAAAAATCGGTCAACGTTTTATCATCTGCTTTTGCAAGAACTTCGCCTTTTGCTTTTGCTGCTACCTCTGCAGCAGCCATACCTACTTGTTTAGCTTTATCAGCTTCTGCTTGAGTTTTATAAACATTTATAATTTTTATGTTTGTTACCAAAAACATACCTTTTTTCATAAATGGAGGCATGCCTTGTGGTTGATCTTTAAACATAGAATCTACCAATGTTTTAGTAGAAAGGCTATCGCCATTTTTCATTTGTTTAAATATTTTAAAGTATGCTGGTGGCAACTGTGTAGAATCGAAAGGCATAATTTGTGCTGCACCTTGCTCTCTAGAGCTGTTTAAAACAGAATCTTTTTTACCACCCCCACTCAAAATAGAAGTAAAATGTAATTCTAAAAATTCACCCATTTTTAATGTTTCACCTTTTCCTGATGCAATAATTTTGTATTGCATTCCATTTTCACCCTTCTTGTAACTTTCTGTACAAGCAGAAAACGCAACCGCAGTTGCTAATAATAAATAAGAGATTTTTCTCATTGTTGTTTGTTGTTTATTTTTAAAATGTATATGTACTTAGTTCTTGTCTATGTTGTTTCATGGCTGCTATAAAAGTTTCTTTGGCTTGCTCCAAAGTATCAGTTGTAGCGCCACCTGCTGCATTAAAATGCCCACCACCATTAAAATTATTTCTTGCAAATGTATTTACATCAAAATCTCCTTTGCTTCTAAATGAGCATTTACGTTCTTCGCCTCTATCAATAATGATTGATGCAAATTTTATACCTTCTATTCCAAGGGGAAAATTTACCAAACCCTCTGTATCGCCTGTTTTAATATCAAATTTTACAAGGTCTGCTTGTGGTATTACTATTAAAGC
>JAYUJS010000462.1:0-6514 GCA_043765095.1 Ferruginibacter sp. | reverse complement strand
GACAGCGGAAAAAAATCCACCCGCCAACTTCGCTCTCAGCAACTTGTGCCAGCTGTAATTTACGGTGGTAAAACTGAAGTAAATTTTTCTGCACCTGCCACTGCATTTAAAGGAATAGTATACACATCTGAATTTATGATGGCAGACATTAAAGTAGATGGCAATTCTTATAAATGTATTTTGAAAGATTTACAATTTCATAAAGTTTCAGATGCTTTAATACATTTAGACTTTTTAGAACTTGTAGATGATAAAAAAGTGATAGCTACGCTGCCATTAAAGTACACAGGAACACCAGCCGGTGTAAAAGCAGGTGGAAAGTTAGTACTAAAAATAAAGTCTGTAAAAGTAAAAACGCTTCCAAAGTTTTTGAGAGAAAACATTGAAGTAGATATTACAAACTTGGAGCTAAATGAAAACTTACGTGTAGAGAATATCGTGGCAGAAAATATGGAGATAATGAACTCTCCACGTATTCCTATTGCATCTGTTACAATGACTCGTCAGCTAAAGCAAGAAGAAACTGCTGCTGCTAAAACAGCAACTACAAAAAAATAATGTAAAAAGCAATTGTAAAAATGCCTTCCTTCAAAAGAAGGCATTTTTACTTTTATGGCTAAAGTATTTTTTAAATAAAAATATTACTGCCATTACGTCGTAATAATATTTGTGGAATATTATTTGAAATTACCAAAAAATTAAAATGAAGCGATTTTCATTCTAAAAAAAATATATAATGGGATTTGATAAAAATACAATAATTGGTTTTGCTTTAATAGGTGCATTGCTTATGGGTATGTTGTACATAAACAACAATAGCAAAAAAGAATACGATGCAGTGCAAAAGCACATTGCGGATTCAATATCAGCATTAAAACCCAAAGTGGATACCACACTAGCTAAGGTTGATGCAAAAAAGGCAGACTCTTTAAAAAATGCTAAGCAAACTGCAGGTTTTGTACAGGATACTGCAAAATCTAAATTGGTAATGGTAGAAAATGAAGTAATGAAAATTACTTTTAATACAAAAGGTGCACAACCAGCCATTGTAGAGCTAAAAAAGTATAAAAAGTTTGATAGCTCAAATGTAATGCTACAAAGTGGCGATTTTAATAAATTTACATACAAAATAAATACTGGGAAAGGAACTGCCGAAACAGATGTTTTAAATTTTAATGCGTTACCCATCGTTGTAAATGCGGATAAAAGCCAAACAATTTCTTTTAAAACAGGCGATAGTACGGGCGGTAAAGAAGTTGTACACCAATACACCCTTAGGCCAAATGATTATATGTTGGACTTAAACATTATAACAAAAGGTGCTGATTTATTTACAAATAACCAAATGAATATTTTGTGGCAAACAGAAGCTGCCCCTACAGAAAGAAATAAAAAATACGAGCTTACCCAATCTAACATTTGTTATGTAAATGGAGATGCATTTGATTTTGAACATATAGCAAAATCAGATACTAAAGTACTTAAAAATGAAGTAAACTGGGTAGCTGTGAGGCAGCAATTTTTTATTGCAGGTATATCTGCAAAAAATAAATTTGAAAGTGCTTCTATAGATTGGAACGTGCCTACAGATAGTGCTGTATTTATATTTCGCTCTATGGTAAATTTGAAACTAAATGTAGCGGCTAACAGTAATTCAGCTTTGCAATTTTACTATGGCCCAAGTGATTATAATGTATTAAAAAAGTATGATAATAAAATGGAAAATATTGTACCTTATGGTACTGGTATGTTTTCTTTCGTAAAGTATATTAATCGTCATTTTTTGTTACCAGTATTTGATTTTTTACGTGGCAATATTGGCAGCATGGGTATTGTTATATTATTGGTTACATTACTTATTAGATTAATAACTTCGCCTATTTTATACAAAAGCTACTTAAGCGGTGCTAAAATGAAAGTGCTAAAACCAGAAGTGGATGCGCTTAAATTAAAGCATACAGATAAGACTGGTACTATGGACCAACAAGCTTTTAGTATGGATCAAATGAAACTTTGGAAGTCTGCAGGGGTAAGCCCTTTAGGAGGTTGCTTGCCTGCATTATTGCAAATACCAATCTTTATGTCGTTATATTATTTCTTTCAGAGCAATATAGATTTAAGGGGCAAAAATTTTCTTTGGGCTAATGATTTAGCAGCATACGATTCTATTTTAAAACTACCTTTTGAAGTACCATTTTATGGAGACCATGTAAGTTTGTTTACGCTTACAGCTGTTATTACCAGTATGCTTATTTCTATTTATAGTATGAGTAGTATGCAAGATAATAGCAACCCTGTAATGAAGTATATGCCTTACATTTTTCCTGTATTATTGTTAGGGGTATTTAATAACCTACCAGCAGCGCTTACTTGGTATTATACAATTTCTAATACTATTACTTTATTGCTACAAATATTTATACAGAAATATGTTATAAACCATGATAAGATAAAAATACAAATGGCGGAAAATATGAAAAAGCCACAAAAAAAATCTATGATAGGGGAAAGAGTAGCTGCAATGCAGGAAAGCCAAAAGAAACTACAAGATTTAAAAAATAAAACAAATAAAAATTAGGTTTTAAAAATATTTTGAGATTATAAATATTTATAAAAATAAATATTTCCTTTTCTTAACTTCAATAAAAACTTATTTTTAGCAAAAGTTGTAATAACAAAAAGAGGCTGCATCAAATTAATGATGCAAGCCTCTTTTTTTATTTATGATTGACCTAATCTTCCATATCTTCTTTATGTTTTTTATTCCCCTTTTTCTTTTTCATCTTTTCCTCTAACTGTGTAAATTGCTCAGTTGTAAGAATAGTTTTAAGTTTTGCATTTCTTTCTTCTTGTATTGCTTTTGCTTTTTCTTTCATTTCTTTTACAGTAATGTTATCTTGCGCTTTTAGTGCTTGCATTTTAGCTTTGGAATCCCGTTGGGCTGTTTTCATAGCATTCATTTGTTCTTTGCTAAGGTTTAGTTCTTTCATCATTTCTTTTTTGTATCCATGGGCTTTATGTCCTCTCTTTTCTACTTTTGAAGTATCTGCTATAGTCCTATCTATTTGTGCAGTAGCTCCAAAACTAAATACCGTTACCAATACTGATAATGCTAATAATTTTTTCATAATTTATTTTTTTAAAATTGTTATATATTATAGACAGTAATTGGTTATTAAAGTTTAATAAAAGAAATGTTAAAGGAGGTTTAATAATTTTATTAGTATAATTACTTAAAAAAGTATTTTTTTTACGTTTATAAATAGCATTAAATACCGATTATATATCATTCAATAGCTCAATTTTCGCTTGGCTCAATTCATTTATCAATACAATTTATTGGCATTTATTCCCCCCTATTAATGTAGGTTGAATTTATGAAATAACTTACAGCAATATTATAAGTTCATTTGGTATAACATTCAATTTTTAACCATACACGTAATCCTATCTTTTTATTTACTTATTTATATATCTTCGCAAAAATTTTTACAAAATAGATATAATATAAATTTAGTATTATAAAGGCTCTTAATATAATTTTTGATATGTAGATTTATTAAAGCTTTTTTACAATATTTCATTTTTTACGTTTATTATTATTGTTATATGAAAAGTTAGATAAATTTAATTTGCCTAATTGTAAAAATTTTTATTAAATGTTTAACCTTTCTTTAACCCATGGCACAAGTATTTTTGTAGCCTAAGTACATATTATGAGAAAATTGTTTTTTATTCTTTTTTTAACTACAACATCGGTAGTAAGTTTGGCACAAACAGGCACTAAAAATGTAAAAGTAATAGCAGATAGAGCGGCAGACCACTTTATGATACAACTAGGTACAAGCATGTGGACTGGAGCACCTGATAGCATAAATAATTATATAAAGGGTTTTAACAAAAGTGCTAATGTATATTTTATGTACGATAAGCGTTTTAAAAGCAATCCAAAATTTAGTATAGCCATTGGGCTAGGTGTTGGTACTAGTAACATTTTTTTTAATAAAATGGAAGTGAAAGTAGGTGGTACAAAAAATATATTGGGCTTTATAAGAACAGATACTGGTAATAATTATAATAAATATAAATTATCAACTGCATTTTTAGAAGTACCATTAGAATTTAGATTTTCATCTGACCCAAGCAATCCTAACAAAGCTATAAAAGCTGCTGTTGGTTTAAAGTTTGGTACAATGATAAATGCACATACAAAAGGAGTGGATTTACAAAATGCTGCTGGCACAAAACTGAATGAAAATACTGTAAAAGAAGCTAGTAAATTATACTTTAATGGTACAAGAATAGCAGCTACAGCAAGAGTTGGTTATGGTTTATTCTCTTTATTTGGTGCATACGACCTTACAAATATGTTTAAAATAGGTGTAGCACCAGATGTAAAATTGCTACAAATCGGGCTATGCATTAGCGGATTATAATTAACTTAATAAAATTATTTTTTGAAAACCCTCTATTCTTTAGAGGGTTTTTTGTTTGCTCTAAAGTAATGAGCTAAATTTACCATTTCTACACAAAATCACTACAACAGATACCTGTAATGAGCGATGCAATAAAACACGAATGCGGTTTGGCTTTCATTCGCCTTAGAAAACCATTTAGTTATTACCAACAGCAGCACAAGTCAGTATTATACGGGCTTAATAAGTTGTACTTGCTAATGGAAAAGCAGCACAACCGGGGCCAAGATGGTGCAGGTATTGCAGCCGTAAAATTAAATACCGAGCCAGGCTATCCATTTATGTATCGCATACGAAGTTGTGCACAGCAGCCCATTGCAGATTTATTTGCACAGATAGGAAAAGAAATAAATGAAATTGAAAAATACCAGCCCGATATAAAAAACCATCCAGGGTTAATGAAGGGGCACATACCAGTATTGGGGGAAGTGCTACTAGGTCATTTACGATATGGCACACAGGGAAAAAACGATGTGCAATTTTGCCACCCATTTATAAAAAAACATACTATACCAAGCCGCAATCTTACGCTTGCTGGTAACTTTAATTTAGTAAATACAGAAGAACTTTTTGCACTTATAAATAAAACGCCAGGCGATTTTGAAAAGCAAAGCGACCTTGCCGCTATGATGGAAGTATTGTATTATTTTTTAGTAAAGGCAGATGAAGCTAACCCTGGTAACCCTGATATTGTAACGATGCTTAAAAAAGCAGTACCAATGTTTGATGGTGGTTTTCATGTAGCAGGTATAACGGGTAATGGAGATGCTTTTGCAGTAAGAGATGCGCATGGTATACGCCCAGCTTATTACTATGTAAATGATGAAATAATTGTAGCCGCTAGTGAGCGTGCAGCCATACGTACTGCCTTTAACCTTGAAGAAAACGAAGTGCAAGAACTTATGCCTGGCATGGCACTAATAGCAAGGGCAGATGGTAGTTATAGCATAGAAGAGATTGTGCCAGCGCAAGAGCGAAAAGCTTGCAGTTTTGAGCGTATTTATTTTAGCCGGGGTAGCGATGAAAAAATTTACAGAGAAAGAATTGCACTTGGATATAACCTTAGCCCTATTATTTTAAAAACAATTGACTACGATTTAAAAAATACGATTTTTTCGTTTATACCAAATACTGCAGAAACTGCTTTTTATGGCCTTATAAAAGGAGCAGAAGATTATTTAAACGAAATAAAAAAAGAAAGAATACTTAGTTGGAACAAAGTGTTTGATGATGACAAACTTTTTGAAATGATAAACAGAAAAGTGCGGTTTGAAAAAATAGCTATAAAAGATGTGAAATTGCGAACTTTTATAACAGAAGATAGTAGCAGAAATGAAATGGTGCAACATGTATACGATATTACCTACGGCACCGTAAAAAAGAATGAAGATACTTTGGTAGTGATAGATGATAGTATTGTACGTGGTACAACTTTAAAAGAAAGCATTATTAGAATGCTTAACAGACTACAGCCTAAAAAAATAATTGTTGTTTCTTCCGCACCCCAAATACGCTACCCTGATTGCTATGGAATTGACATGAGCAAAATGGGGGATTTTATTGCTTTTAAAGCAGCAGTTGCATTGCTAAAAGAAACGAAACAAGAATATTTACTTAATGAGATTTTAGAAAAATGTAAAACGCTTGAGCAAGAAAATAAATTGCATATTGAAAATTTAGTGCGACTTGTATACAAACCATTTAGCCTTGGAGAAATTTCTAATAAAATAGCACAACTTATAACACCAAATGATGTAAATATACCAGTGCAGGTTATTTACCAAACCATTGAAACCTTGCATAAGGCTTGTCCCAATAATAAAGGTGATTGGTATTTTACTGGCAACTACCCTACCCAAGGTGGCAACCGTGTATGCAATAAAGCTTTTATGAATTTTATGGAAGGAAAAGATGTGAGGGGTTATTAACTGGTTGATTTTTGGTGTTTATTTACTAATTAGTGATTAGTAGTAATTGGTAATTAGTTGTTTGGAATTCTTTTCTCATTAGTGTTTTAGTATAGCTATTTTTATTATCAA
>JAYUJS010000461.1:0-2453 GCA_043765095.1 Ferruginibacter sp. | reverse complement strand
TTGTAATAAAAACTATTGTAAATCCTATAGTTTATGACTCTACTTACGCTAAAAGTAGTGCTAGAAATATGGAAGCCTCACTTCGTCACCTTGGCTATTACCAAACAAAAGTTGTGGACTCTGCTATTAAAAAAGTGAGAACAAAATTCTTTAGGCCAAGTAAAAAATTTACAGAAGTACAGTTAAACTATATTGTAAATATTGGTATACCTACAAGGATAGATACATTTGCTTACCGCCTAAAAATACCAGAGCTTCAACAAATTGCTATTAGTTCTTTTGATAAATCCTATATCAAAAAAAATGATCTTGTTACAAAAAATGCAGTACTCTCCGAAATAGCTAGGCTTGTAGATAGTTTTAGAAATAATGGTTATTATAAATTTACTGCATCGGAATTGAGGATGAGGGGTGACAGTAGTGTTGGTGCATTAACAAACCTGAGCGACGACCCTATAGAACAATTAGAAGCATTAATAGAAGCACAAAAAAAGAGGGACTCTCCTACCATAAAACTTGCACTTGTTATAATAAAACCGGAAGACACAACCAAGCTCCACAAATATTTTATCAATAAAATTTATATCCTTTCCGATTATAGGCAGGGTGATAATGTATCTAGCGTAGATAAATATAACCAAGTAATAAAAAAAGATTTTAAGCATTTATTTCATCAAAATTTATTTAAGACTTCATTGCTAGAACGTAATCTCACACTGCATTCTGGCAATGTATTTAGGCAAAACGATTTTTATACTAGTATCAATAATCTTACAAAACTTGCTGTATGGCAAAATGTAAATATAAGGCTAATAGAAAATTTAGATGAGCCCAATAAACTAGATGTTGTAATAGAACTTACTCCATCAAGAAAATTGACCCCTGCATTAACGTTAGATTTAAATTACTCTGGAGCAGGTGCTAATACTAGTGGCATTGTAGGTAATCTATTTGGTACATCATTAAACTTTAGTGTAGAAAATAAAAACTTTGCTAGAGAAGCAATAAAAATGTTTCATAATTTTAGATTTGGGATAGAGTTTAAAAATAAAAAAAACGACTCTTCAAATAATATCATTCAATCTAATGAAATTAGTTACAGTAATGATATAAATATTCCAAAATTTTTAGTTCCTAAAAACTGGATGAAAGATGGACATTGGTTGCAAAAACTTAGTGATAAAAATAATAATTTTAAAGCAGAAACATTTTTAAATAGCAGTTTCTCTTACAGCAATAGATTTGATTTATTTACGCTGCAAAATGTTGGATTATCTTTTGGTTATAGAATAAAAAATAAAAAAAATAATATTTTTACTATCAAACCTTTAATTGCATTTAGCAAATTATCTAATGAAAGTGCAAGATTTTTACAAATATTAGAAGATAATCCGTTTTTAAAATATTCTTACAACACTTCATTTATATTAGGCATTGGTGGAAGTTATAGCAGTTCCAAAATTTTAAAGTCAAGAAAAAATGATAACTACATTAGAGAAAGAATTCTTAAAATAAATGCAGAGGAATCAGGGATTCTAAAAATATTCAGCTCTAAAACATTAAAACATTATTTTAAAATAGATGCTGAATACAAATACAATAAAACGCTCACTAAAAAAACATCTATAAATACAAGAGCATTTTTAGGATTTGGTGTGCCACTATACAATGTCACAAACTGCTAAAGATCAACTAACCAAGCTCAAACGGTTGACGAAAATCGAGAATTGGAATACCTTGTGTCGTTGGGCATTTTGTCGCTCTATAGTTGAAGCCGCGCCGCCCTCTGTTATCCCGATTCCCGCAGACAGTAATCTCGAAATGAGTTGGCAAGTATTTGGCGGGAATATCGCGGATATCTTGATTCTGGTATTGAAACAACGCTGTCAGCAAGACGGTTTGGGTACATCGCCTGAAGTTCTCGCCCAACAGTTTAGACTACATTTACATCGAGGAATTGGCTACCTCGCTGGAGATCCAAAATTGCGGAAAATCGAGGATTTGGTTGGATTAGGAATTAGGGATTAGGGGATAGCTGTAGGGTGGGCAATGCCCACAGTAAGAGTTTGAGTGTATTCTAGTCGCATATTTATTTATGCCGACCTACTTAGGGGATAGAGAATAGTAGAAATGGATAGTGGAGAATTGCTACTGGCAATTCTCCAGGGTGAGAGTTGAGATTCGGATCTGATGCTGGTTTTTAAAAATAAAACTGCTGAAATCCGCATTCTGTCGTCAGAGATTGCGAAGATCGAAGCGATAGAATAGCAGATGAGAATCGTTGAATTGCCAGACCACATTTTACACCCTTTTCAAATACCTGCTATCATAATATGCTGCCCTCCTGCCACAACCCGCCATGTTCCCTGAAAATACTCTCGCTGATGGTTCTAGCGAACTGCTCACCCCCAGTCAATCGTGGAAACAAGGGGATGTAGTCGAAATTGAGATCG
>JAYUJS010000460.1:0-2456 GCA_043765095.1 Ferruginibacter sp. | reverse complement strand
TAAAATTCATTTAACATTTTATCAAATTGCTCTTCTTTAGGTATTCTAAAAAACAATTGTGGTGCTTCAGCTCTATTCAACCTTTCAAAATCCTCTTTAGGCATTATTGCTTTATAATATGTTGTTTTTTTTGTTAAGCTATCTTTACTAATATAAAGATGTGCAATATTATTTAGCCTTTCTACTACAAACCCTGTTTTCTCTTTATTCAGGGCCATATCTACTTTTACATCGCCTGCTTTTAATATTTCTGTAAGGTATATTTGGTTAAGCTCTATGCCCGTGGTACTTACTGTACGCATAAAGTTATAAGCAATAAGTGCCACTATAATAATACCCCACAACCAATAAGGGTTAAATTTTGGTTTTTTCTTTGAATCTCCACCAAAGCCAGGTGTATTATTTGGTACTAAGCTATTTTTGTCTAAAGGGGTTTGTTGTTGTGCCATGTTTCTTTTACGCTCTTGTAATTCGGTTTTAATTATTTTTTTAAATCTTCGTTATGTTCTGTAGATACTGCATCACTCCACATTTCTTCCAGTTGGTAAAACTTTCTAGTTTCTGGTAGCATTATGTGTACTACTACATTTATATAATCTATCAATATCCATTGTTGTGCCTGCCTTCCTTCATGCTTATATGCTTGTTCAGCACATTTTTCTTTTACTTCATACTCTATGTTATCAGCAATTGCTTTAAGCAAGGTTGGGTTATTGGCTTCACATACGATAAAAAAGTCAGCTACGGCTTCGGGTATCTTACGAAGATCTAAACTTATTACGTTTTCACCTTTTTTATCGTGAATAGTTGCTATAATTGTTTTTATGATTTTACTGCTCTTGGTAAGTCTTGTTACAGTATTTTTTTTGCGAGTGTCTAATACACTTAATTTGTTAGCCAAACTTAATTTTTTTTAATAAATGAATACATGAAAATCATCATGTTTATGCAACTCTAAAAATTAGTAGCTTGCAACAATAAACAAAAGTACAATATCTTTTTTACCAAAAGCTTGTAATAATGCAGCAAACCGAATTATTTAGCATTTTAGATAGTGTAGAAAGTACCAACAACTATGCCATGGCACAAGTACATGCAGGATTGGCTAATAATGGGCAAGCTTGGTTTGCAAAAGAACAATGGGGTGGTAAAGGGCAACGAGGCAAAACATGGCTATCTGCAAAAAACGAAAATATTATTTTAAGTATTGCCATTAAGCCAAACAAGCTATTTATTAGCAATCCATTTTCTTTTAGTATGATAGTAGCTAATATATGCAGGCATTTTTTTGCACTAAAAGCCAATGCAGAAATTAAAATAAAATGGCCAAACGATATATATGCAAATGACAGAAAGGCAGGGGGTGTGTTAATTGAAAATAGTTTTAAAGGTAAAGAATGGCAATGGGCCGTAGTGGGTATTGGTATTAATATTAACCAAACAATATTTGAAAAAGAAATTTCTAACGCAACATCTCTAAAATTAATGACAAATAAAGAAACAAATACAATAACATTGGCCAAACAATTGCACAAGTTGATTATAAAAGAATTATCATATTATCAAAACATTTGTTTGAAAGATGTGCTTGAAACGTATAATAACAATTTATATAAAAGAAAAGAAACGGTTACTTTAAAAAAAGACAGTGCCGTTTTCACTACCAAAATAAAAGCTGTAAACGAATATGGTATTTTAATAACAGAGGATGTAATAGAACGAGAATTTGTGGTAGGAGAAGTGGAGTGGGTTAGGTAAGCCTATGCATGTAGGTCATACCGTTTCCATATTATTTTTGCTAAAATTTTTATACATACTGTGCATTACTTTAAGGTGTGGTAGTGTAAGTACCGATAATACAATAAGCAAAGCAAAAAGCAAATTCATATCTGGCAAAAAATAATGCATGGCAAAATACAAACCTATAATGCTGCCTAATGCAAGTAAACTAAATAAAATACTTTTATTACATATAAGAGTAAATTTTTTTGTATTGTTAAAATTTCTAAAATAAGCAAAAATATTTCTCACGGATAATATAGAATGCCATAATGCAAAATAAAATGTAAATGCTAATAGCATAGGTAGTGTTACTATGATTGTAATTAAAAAAATAAACTCCAAAATTTTATATAAATTTATTGGTATAATATTATTTTTTCTGTATTGCCAAAATAGTGTTAGCAGAAAAGCAAATGCAAATAAAAGAATAAGAACAAGATTATATTGTTGAAGATAGTAATACAATTTGCTTCCTTTTAAGTATGTTCCCACTATTGGTACCGCTATTTCTATTTCCGATAAATGTATTAGCAAAAGCACTGCCAAAATAAAAGCACCATAGGTAAGATATAATATTGTTGAACTTTTACCTGGTTTCATTATTGCCGCCATATCTGTTTCGCCAAAATGGAAAATAGAAAAACCAATAAATAAAGAAAAAGCTAGCCAAGGCA
>JAYUJS010000459.1:0-2459 GCA_043765095.1 Ferruginibacter sp. | reverse complement strand
AAACTATACCAGTTTAACGACTATAAAGAACTGATGAATGGCAGGGAGATCGCCATTGAAATACTTGGGATTGCCGGAGGTGTTTTTGTATTGATTCTTTTTTCTTTTGCTTATTTTTTTGGAGCAGGTAAAACCATAGAATATAATATGGGGCCAATTATCAGCGACCCGGAAAGATTTGGTAAAATATTTTTGGGTAAAGAAATAAAGCAGGATGAATTTGGGTTAAAAGTAAAATGGTATTTAAATTCTGGCTTTAAGATATCTAAATGCCGAAACGTGGCGCATTATCGGCAAGATTTTTTGGATACTGTTTTTAAACGCCATCACCTCGCAGCTATTATTAGTATTGTAATTGCATTAATACTTATTGTAACTACAGGTTTTTTGCAGGAGTATAAAGCATTTGAAATCCCGGCTGCTGCAAGTATATTAATCGTTTTTTCGCTGTTGATTGCAGTTATTGGCGCACTTACTTATTTTTTGCAAAGCTGGAGTTTGCCTGCCGTAATTATTTTGCTCATCAGTTTAAACTTTTTGTACAAAAAAGAAATTATTGATCCCCGTAACAAAGCTTATGGGTTGAAATATGGCGATAAATCTTTACGCCCTGTTTATAATAAACAATCTTTACAGGCACTTTGTACCCCACAAAAAATAAATGCTGACAGACAAAATATGCTTGCCATTTTAAATAAATGGAAAGC
Organism: Ferruginibacter sp.; assembly: GCA_043765095.1. Classification (GTDB taxonomy): domain Bacteria; phylum Bacteroidota; class Bacteroidia; order Chitinophagales; family Chitinophagaceae; genus Ferruginibacter. The sequence goes on along the minus strand of JAYUJS010000459.1, from coordinate 1,752 downwards.
AAAACAACAACAAGTAAAACCATTGCTAGTTTTTATAAACGTAAGCGGGGGGGGGCTACGTAGTGCCGCTTTTACAATGAATTCTTTGCAAAAAACTGATAGTATTACAGGTGGAAATTTAATGAAAAAATGTTTTTTAATAAGTGGTGCAAGTGGTGGTATGCTTGCAGCTGCCTATTACAGAGAGATGTATAATGAAAAAAATAAAAATAAAAATTTTGATTTGTATAATAATAGCTACACCAACAATATTTCTAAAGATTTATTAAACCCTGTATTTACTTCATTAATGGCTAGAGATATTTTTGCGCCAATACAAAAGTTTTCTGTGGGCAATAATAAATATGTAAAAGACAGAGGCTATGCTTTTGAAAAAAAACTATCAGAAAACTCAGATGGATTACTAAATAAACAATTAAAAGATATACAACCATTAGAAACAAATGCTACAGTGCCACTTATGATTTTTGATGCCGTTATAAAAGCAGATGCCAGAAAAATGATGATAAGCACACAGCCTATTAGTTTTATGATGAAGGCTTTTACTACACAAACAGATACCGCTATAAGCCCCGATGCAGTTGATTTTGCAGCATTGTTTGCTAAACAAAACCCAATGGATCTGCGTATGCTTACTGCTCTTCGTATGAATGCAACATTCCCCTATGTGCTGCCTAATGTATGGCTACCTAGCGTGCCTGTAATAGATGTGATGGATGCAGGGCTTAGAGATAATTTTGGGCAAGAAACTACCCTACGATTTATAGATAATTTTAAAGATTGGATAAAAGAAAACACAAGTGGTATTTTAATTGTACAAATTAAAGATAGGCCAAATGATAATTGGCAACAGCCTTTTGAAACAAACTCTATAACTGATATGATGGTAACACCTGCTACCATGTTACAACATAATTGGTTTAAAATACAACACTATTATGAAGAAGACCAATATGCTTATCTAAAAAATGATAGTGCTTTAAAAATAAATAAAGTTTCACTTGCATACATAGCAGAAAAAGAAGATAAAACAGCTGCTTTAAATTTTCATTTATCTGCAAGAGAAAAAAGAGATGTATTAGCTTCTTATTATAATGAAGCTAATCAAAAGGAAGTGAGGAAGATTGTGGAGTATTTAAAATAGTAATGTAAAAATATTATAAATTGAACTCCTTGTAAAATAAATCATGGCTGTATCAATTTAAAAGCATTTTTAATAATTTCAATTTCTATTATTTCCATTGCTTGCATAGGCTCACCATCAATATGTATCAACTCTTTTTCTGGGTTATAGATAGTTATTTTTTTTGTTTGAAAATAATGAAATGTTCTACCAACATCAGATACGGTGGCTAATTTTCCCGCTTTTAATTGATTTATTAATTTAAAAAAAAGGCTAAATTTATTTTCTTTTTTTACAATAACAACATCTAATAGACCATCGTTTAACGTGGCTTTTGGCGCTATGGTGAGGCTATTACCAAACTGATTGCTATTGAGGACTGCAACAAAAAAAGCCTTTACTTCAAGTATTGTATTATCTACATTTATTGTAAACGAGTGAGGCTTTGCTTTAAAATAATTTTTTGCAGTTAATTTTATATAATTAAATGGTCCACGGTTTGAACTTTCTGCAAACTCATGTGCTATTCTTGCATCAAAACCTACTCCAAAATTATGGCAAGCAAATTGATTATTTACCAAAAAGGAATCTATAAAACTAGCATTGCCATTTAAAATTACATCCATTGC
>JAYUJS010000458.1:0-2463 GCA_043765095.1 Ferruginibacter sp. | reverse complement strand
AATAAATGTACTTACAAAGTTAAAGGTTTTGAACTTTTTAAAATTAGTTTTAAATTAGATTATATAACTCATCATTACCTCATCTATATATCTATCTTCACTTTTAAAATATGTACAATTTTTCAAAATGCCTTCTTCCATAAAACCTGCTTTTTTATATAATGTTATAGCTTTTTTATTTTGCACTCCTGCAGTCAATTCTATCCTTTTAAAATTATTATCTTTAATATGGCTTATTATTTCATTTAACATTATAAGCCCCAAGCCAAGCCCAGCTTGTATTGGGTGTATTGCAAAGCCTCCTAAATATGCAGTATGAGCAGCACGGTGTGTAAGTGGTATTAATTTAAACATGCCAGCGGGTTCATTATTATTTATAAAAATATACAATACATCATCTTCTAATAATTTTGTATAAATAGGCTTAAATTCCGCTTCGCTCATTTGTTCGTATAACAAATGTGGATTTACCACTGGGTGCATGTACATATTATACACGAACGTAAAATTGGCTTCTGTTGCTTTTGTAAACATGATTTTAAAATAAATAAGAAAATATTTTTTGACAATAATTTTAAACTTTATTATTAAACTTTTAGCTAAATTCAATATCATTTTTTTTATTTTTACCATCAAACCAAAGGCAAGGGTATGGGTTTTGTTTCATAATAAGATTTTTAATTGCTAAATTGAAAATACAAAAACATTCATAACTACAACCGTTAAAAAATTATATTTATTGTATTTATTTTTAAAAATAATCTAAAATACTATCCAAAAACTTACAACACCATAATTTGCCAGCTTAGCAAATAAAACTACACCTAAACTTAGAAAACAACTTTATCTTTATTGCAAATGACAATTAAACAAAAAATATTTATAAATTATACTAAAGCAATAACGAAAAAAGTAATGCTTATTCAACAGGCTCTTGCAGAGCTAAAAGAAAGTGGCACAAACGAAACCAAAAGTACTGCAGGCGATAAACACGAAACGGCACTTGCTATGCTGCAAATAGAGCAAGCCAATAAGCGTACGCTATTGCAAGAAGCCTTGGAGCAAAAAGCAGCGATAGAAAAATTAGAAAACATAACCAACATTACAAAAATTATACATGGCAGTTTGGTAAAAACAAATAAGGGCTATTTTTATATTAGTGTAGCATTGGGTAAAGCTTTAATAGATGATATTGCTATCACAGCTATTAGCCCACAAAGCCCATTGGGAGCGAAACTTATGAGTTTGTGTGTGCATGATATAGTAGAAGTAAATGGCAATAAGTATTTGGTGGAGGAGATATTTTAGAATTAAAATTTCTTTCAATATTCTTCTAAAATTTAGATTAGTATATTCGTGTTTGATAAACTTATATGAGAAAAACTATTGGTTTTATTTACAGCATTTATGCATTCATTGTTTTTATAGTGGTAATGCTATTATTATTTCCATTTTTTTTGATTGCTTCTTTTTTTGGTGAAATAAAAGGGGGAAATATGATGTATATTATCTGCAGGTTATGGGCAGATATAGTGCTTTTTTTATGGGGTATTTATCACAAAAATATTTTTGAAGCTCCTAAGGCTATAGATAAACCTGTGGTGTTTGTTTTTAACCATATTTCATTTATTGATATACCAATAATGATGAAAGTTTTTCGCAAACAATCTATTCGTATTTTAGCAAAAGCAGAAATGGCTAAAGTTCCAATTTTTGGATATATTTATAGAAACGCCACAGTAATGGTAGATAGAGCAAGTAATGAAGCTAGGGCAAAAAGTGTAATACAATTAAAAAAAGTTTTAGCAAATAATATTTCTATTGTAATATCGCCTGAGGGTACATTTAACATGACGAATAAACCATTAAAAGAATTTTACAATGGTGCATTTAAAATAGCAGTAGAAATGCAAACAGCTATACAACCTGTACTTTTTTTAGACGCCTTTGATAGGCTTAGTTATAAAAGTATTTTTAGTATGACGCCTGGTAAGTCTAGGGCAGTATTTTTATCTGCCATAGAGCCAGAAAATGATGCTTTAAAATTAAAACAAAAAGTGTTTGATGAAATGGAAAGTGGTTTGCTAAAGTATAAAGCAAGTTGGATAAAATTTTGAGTATTTTATAAGTTGTGTAGTATTATTTACGATTAAAAAAAATGAAAAAAGCCTTTATACAACTACATATAGCAGTTTTTTTAGCAGGCTTTACAGCTGTGCTTGGCAAGCTTATTAGTTTAAATGAAGGGTTGTTGGTATGGTACAGATTGTTAATTACAATTATTGTATTAGCTTTTATTTTGCTTTTAAAAAAAGAGTTTATAAAATTATCAATTAGTGAATTTTTAAAAATGTCTGGTATTGGTGCAGTCATAGCTTTTCATTGGGTTACCTTTTATGGCAGCATAAAGTATGGCAATATTTCAGTAGCATTGGTTTGCTTATCATCAGCCGGTTTTTTTTC
>JAYUJS010000457.1:0-2467 GCA_043765095.1 Ferruginibacter sp. | reverse complement strand
GTAGGTGTTTGTATAGATAAAATAAAAAACTAACTAAGATTAAATTTTTATTTAAAAATTTGATACGTAATAAAACTAAAAAAATATGCCAACGCCGTCATGTATACAAATTGTATAATCGGATATTTCCAAGATTTTGTTTCTCTTTTAACAATAGCGAGTGTGCTCATGCATTGCATAGCTATTACATAAAAAATAAGTAAAGACAACCCTGTGGCAAGGTCGTATACTTTAGTTCCATCTGGTCTTAAAGCGGTTGCCATTTTATGTCTAAGAGTGCTGCTGTTTTCATCTGCTCCATCTCCTACTGAATACAATGTAGCCATTGTACCTACAAATACTTCTCTAGCTGCAAAAGATGTGATTAATGCAATACCGATTTTCCAATCATATCCAAGCGGACGAATGGCTGGCTCTATAAAATTTCCTAATATGCCAGCAAATGAATTTTGTAAAAGAGCAGTTTTCCTTTCTTTATCTAACGACTGATTTTGTGATGGAGTAGCTACAATCAAAGCGTCATATTTTGAAGTAACGGCTTTCATTTTTTCGGCTGGGCCAAATGTACTTAGTATCCAAAGTAGTAGGCTTATTACCATTATTACCTTACCTGCATCTACCACAAATATTTTTGCCTTTTCTACCATCGTTATCAAAATATTTTTCCATCGAGGAGCTCGGTATTTTGGCAATTCTAAAATAAAAAAACTTCGCTCTGTACTTTTTATAAACCATTTCATAATCCATGATACAAGAAGAGCCAATACAGTACCTAGCAAGTAAAGCATCATCATTACCAAGCCTTGTAAACTTAAAAAACCAAAGTATAATTTAGATGGAATAACCAGCGCAATTAAAATAGTGTAAACCGGCAAACGAGCACTACAACTCATAAGTGGCGTTATCATTATAGTAAGTAATCGTTCTTTTTTATTTTCAATATTTCTTGCACTCATAATGGCTGGTACAGCGCATGCATAAGCACTTATCATAGGCATTACACTTTTGCCGTTTAGCCCTACTTTTCGCATTAGCTTATCGGTAAGAAAACTTATGCGTGCCATATACCCTGTGTCTTCTAACAGCGTTATTAGCCCAAACAATATCATTATCTGTGGTATAAAAACTAAAATTCCGCTTAAGCCAGCTAATATTCCATTTACACATAAGTCACTAAACCAACCTTGCTCTGGTAGCAATGAAGAAACCCAACTAGTAAGCTTTACAAATGTCCACTCTATACCATCCATAGGAAAACGAGCAAGCCAATAAACTGATTGAAACATCACAAACAAAACTGCTAGCAAAATAAAATAACCACCAATGCGATGAAGAAAGATGTTATCTAATCTTTCATTCATTAAAGATTTTTTTAGGGGGTCGTCTTCTATTACTGTTAATTGCATAATTTGTTTTATGCGGGTATAACGTTGCATAATTTCCTCTGCCTGTGTTTTGGTGGCATTAAAATTATTATCCGTTTTTATTTTTTCAATGGCTATTTTTTGCGAAGCTGTAAAAGAAAAATGAGATGTGTTTATGAGATGGTGTACAATTTTATAAGCACTTGTGCCAACAAGTATTTTTTTTGTTTCATTTATGGCAATTGTGTTAGCAGTATTTTCTTCTATAAAATCTCTTTCTGATGTGTACGAAATATTGTCTGTAAGCTGCTCAATAGATTTTTTTAAAGCAGCAAGCCCTTTATTCTTTCGTGGGTTTACAGCTACAATTGGCACACCCAATTCTCTTTCCATGCCTGCTATATCTATTTCTGTACCTATTTTGCTAGCCATATCCATCATAGTAAATGCTATTACTACAGGTATTTTTAGGTCTACTATTTGAGAGCAAAAAAGTAAATTTCTTTTAAGGTTACTAGCATCCGCAACCAATATAATCATGTCTGGCTGGGCATCTGCATCCTGCCCCATTAGCACATTATAAGCTACCCATTCATCTGCACGTTTTGGGTAAAGGCTGTAGGTGCCAGGCAGGTCAATAATGGTGGCACCAATATTATCAGCTATTTTACAGCTACCAGTTTTTTTATCAACAGTAACACCAGGAAAATTTCCTACCTGCTGGTTAAGCCCGGTGAGGGCATTAAACAAAGAAGTTTTACCACTGTTGGGGTTGCCTACTAATGCTATATTTATTTTTTTACTCAACAATAGTTTTATTCCTTTTTGCAAAAATAAGGATAAGAGATGTGTGAAGGGTTACGATTTAGAGAATTGTAAAATAGTTTTATAAGTTGAGGATAAGAGGTTTTATCTTTGTTAAAATAAAATTGTATGAGATATTTTTTGATAGTATTATTTTTTGCATCACAAACATTGTTAGCTCAAAAAATAACCAAAGAAGATAAAAAAATAATTGACAACCTAAAAACAAGTATTAATTTTTTAGCAGACGATAAATTAGAAGGAAGAAGAACTGGTACTGCTGGTGAAAAACTTGCATA
>JAYUJS010000456.1:0-6561 GCA_043765095.1 Ferruginibacter sp. | reverse complement strand
GTACAGCTGAATATGTACCAGTAGCATTATATTCATGTATGGGTGCAAAGGCAGTAGAAGTTTCTCCATCTCCAAACTCCCACAAATAAGTATCTGCAAAGCTAGATAAGTTGGTAAACCTTACAGGCACATTTGGGTCTGGTGGGTTAGGCGCCCAAGTAAATGATGCAATTGGTTTTTGCACAACTGTAATAGTAAAATAATTGGAGGTATCGGCTATATTACAGGTGGTGGAATCATTTGCTATTAACCTATATTTATACAACCCGATAGGCAAAGGAGAAAAAGAAGGAATTTCTTCTGTAGAAATATCTATGATGGTGTTGGTTGTTGCGTCTAATAACTCCCACTTCCATAAAAGACCAGCATCTGATAAATTTTTAAATACTGGTGTATATGGTGCACAACCTAGCTCGTTAGATGTTGGTTTTGATTTTACATTATCACTAATGCGTAGTGTTAAAGAGTCACTTTTAGGTGAATTACAAAACCTTGAGTCTACAACCGTTAAAATAACTTTATAAGCACCTATGGATGCATAAGTATGATTAATATTTTCTGCAAAATCTGTAGTATCTAAAAGGCTTCCATCTCCAAAATCCCACACAAAAGTTTGTGGTAAAAATGGTATAATTGGTATAGATGCGGAAGTAGATTTATTAACGAATGCATATGTTTTACTTTTACAATCACCTATTTTTTTTATTTCAAACTTTGGGAAAACCTTATCCTTACCTGTTCTAATAGTTATGTAAGAAGTATCTCTTTGGTTGCAGGTGCTTAAATCTTCTGCTATTAATCTCACTTTGTAAACACCCACAAAATTAAAATTATGTGAAGAAACTGGTGTAGTAGTTACATCTGTGTTTAATGCCAAGGAAAGTGGGTCACCAAAATCCCAGTAATATTTTACACCCTTAGCTTTTAAATCTGTAAAATTAACCTTTAGCGGAATACAACCTAGTGTATCATTTATTTCTCCTCCAATTTCAGATTGTACCTCTGCACCTATTCCACTAAAATTCATTTCTATTTTTACAGCAGCTTCATTGCAAACTGGGCTACCATTTATCCTTGCCCATACACCTGGCGTTGTTGGAAAATTTACTACTCCTCTATCAGTACAATTGGCACAGATAGCTTGATAAATTACTCCATTGGCATCAAACCTACTGGTACCACCGTCTGCATGGTCGCCAAAGCCACCAAACTGTCCAAAATTTGAACCAAATAATTGTGAAGTAGCATCTTTTTTTAGAACGAAAAAATAAAAATCATTTCCATCTGGTTGGTTTACGTTTAATGCATTTACTAAAGGCAAATCGCTTGTGGTAGAAGTACTGTAGCCTTGGCTTTTATTAGGCCCACCGCCCCAGCCAGATACATATACGTTTTCGCATCTATCTACCAAAAATGCTGTAGGAGAAATATTAGGATCTATAATACCTGCGGTTCCAAATACTGTTGTGTAAATATTGGCTGATAAATCTGGCTGAAGTTTAGATATAAATTGCTTTGAACTTGGTACTCCATAAATACCAGCAGGAAAAATTGGCCAATTATTACTGGTGGTAGTACCAGTAATATAGGGAAAACCTACTTTATCAAATTTTAAGCCATACACCAAATCTTTTGCAGTTGTTCCAATATAAGTAGATTTTAAAAACGAAGTGCCAATAGGGTTAATTATTGTTACAAATCCATCTAAATCTCCGTTAATTGTTTGGCTAATTGTACCAATGGTGCTCCCAGGCAAGTTTGTGCTTTCTGTAGCTCCAGCTACATACACATTGCCTGTAAGTGGATTTATAGATGTTACAAAACATGCATCGTTGCCATTGCCCCCAAAAAAAGTAGAGAATAATAAACTAGACAATGTTGGATTAAATTTTAAAATTACACCATCTTGCTCCCCACCGCCTCTTACCAATTGTGCTGCGCCTGCAGTTACAGGAAAGTTATTTGATTGTGTGCAAGATGCTAAATAAATATTATTACTTGCATCTAAAATAACTTCGCTTCTGGCATCATCACCATAGTTTCTTCTTGTACTTACCGCAGTTTTAGGGTTCGTATATTTTGAACGAATATTTACACCATCATCGCTACTGCCACCAATTTTTACTGAACCTAATAGTAAAGTGCCTGCAGAATTGAATTTTGTAATTATTATATCATAGCCAGTACTATTTAATGATATACCTCCTTTTACGGGGTAATTGTTTGAGTTGCTTCTACCAGCTAAAATTAAATTTCCTGCTGCATCTGTAATCATGCTATGTGGCTGCTCATTACTACTGCCACCTAGGTATGTTGCATATAATCTATCAGCACCATTGGGCGAAAATTTAAATATAGCAATATCATACCCACCACTTAAATCTCCATCTGCCGTGCCTCCCCCATATTGTGTTTGAAATGCCCCTAAAGATACTGGGTAGCCTTGCCCAAATGAAATACCACCTGCAAAAAAACTACCATCTGGGCCTGGCGTTGCTGTATAACCCCAATTATCAGTTGTGCTCCCTGTTAATGTTGAAAAAATTAATTGTGGGTCTATAATTAATGTAGCAGTAACATCATAGTTACTTACATCAAAACTAACTACATTATCATTTATGACATATTTTGTAAAAACGTCAGACTTTTTTGAAAGGTTTGTTTGATAAGAATATGGTGCCATTTCTTTTATATCTCCTACAGAAGTACCAATAATAAGTTCCCTATTTTTTACATTTAAACTATTTACACCATCATATCGCATAGCAATAGTGGCAGGGTTGCCACCAGGGTGAACAATAAAATCATATTTCAATTTTTGTTGCGTGCTATAATATCGTACATCAATATTTGGATAAATATTTTTGTATGTAACCGCAGTGTATATTTTACAATCACCTGCCCAATTACTTTCTTTATTTCCTATAAAATAATTGTTATAAGATTTAAGTGGCTTATCTGGTACATTTTTAGGAGTAAAAGCACCTCCTAAAAATGTAACATTGTATGCATGTGAATGGAATATTTGTGGTTGGTAACTACTACTTTTAAAAGATGTTTTTTCGTGCCCGTGATAATATTCATTCTTATGCAATACATCTTGCAGGTTGTTTAATAATACTGTAAAACCTCTATTTTCTAAAAAAAAAGCACCAGTACTAAATTCACTTTTATAATTTATATTTTGATTCCATTGGCCTTTATTTTGTATAAACTCCATCTGACCAAAAGATTTTTTATTAGTAAAAAAAAATAGTATTACAAAAAAAGTGGATAAGATATGTTTTAAAATTAATTTCAATTATTATTGTTTTTTCTATTTTGTAAAATAAACGAAATGTTTCATGTATTCGTTTTTAATGAGGTTGTAATAACATAGTTTTAACTTATTACAAGACTTGCTGAAATTTATTTTTGTTGCTTACAATTATAATGCTTTACAATAAACTGACATTATCTTAGCAATGTAATATCTCCCGTTCTTTTTCCTTTTTGCCCATCTACAAATTCTACATCAAGCGTATACGTATACACATCTGTAGGTTGTAACTTTCCTTTATAATATCCATCCCAACCCTTCTTTTTATTATTTGATTGAAATACTAATTCTCCCCAACGATTATAAATTTTCCATTCCATTTTTTCAATTCCAAAACCCCTCACATACACTACACTATTCGTACCAAATTTTTCTGGGGTAAATGCATTGGGCACATCTATTACTTGGCTTGCAAAAACCACAATTGGTAAAATAATATCTACAAAGCAAGCATTGGTATTATATGCTCTTAGGCTTACACTGTATGTTCCTTTTTTTGGATAAATATGCGTTGGTTCAAATAACCTAGAGGTGATTGTATCCCCAAAATTCCATAAATAAGCATTAGCAAAGCTTGAAAGATTAATAAAACTTACAACCTCCTCTGCTTCTACAGGTTTTGGTTTCCAATCGAAGTTTACAGTAGGTGTTTTGAATACTTTAAATGTAAAATACGCTGTGGTATCCGACAGATTGCAGGTTGTGTTATTAAAGGTTATTAATCTAAACTTATAATTTCCTTCATTTACAAAATTAAAAGTTGGTTGAAATTCATTAGATGTACCAATAATGCTATTAGTAACGGCATTTAAAAATTCCCATTTGTAAGTAATTCCATTTATAGAATTATTTAAAAATGTAGGATTATAAGGTGTACAACCCCCTAAAAGCGTAACTGTACTAGCTGTTACATTTGTAGCTATAATAATTTTTTGTGTGTCTGTTAATGGTGTATTACAAAATCTATCATCTATAGCTGTAAGTTTTACAAAATAGGTGCCAGAGCCAGGGAAAGTATGAAATCTATTAGGTATTTTATTTGCGGTGTCTTTTGGAGACCCATCCCCATAATCCCACTCAAAAGTTTTATTATTAAAGATAGTAGCATCACTTGGAAAAGATGTGTTGGTGAACTCATATTTTGTACTGGTGCAATTTCCAATTTTTTTAAAATTAAAACTTGGTGTGACTACTCTTTCTGTAATTTCAATATTTATGTAGGAGGTGTCTCTAATATTGCAGGTGCTAGAATCTTCTGATATGAGCCTTACTTTATAACTACCATTTACAGTATAAAAATGTGTTGCAGTTGCACCAAGCGTAATGGTATCTATACTATTGGGGGAACCCACCACATCAAAATTCCAATAATATTTTACTCCTTTTTGCAATGTATCTCTAAAGGTTACTAATATAGGTCTACAACCGAGTGTATCATTTAATACCCCAGCAATAGATGATTGTATAGTAGTGGCTATGCCTGCAAAATTCATATCTATTTTTACAGCAGCAAGGTTACAATTATTGCTTGGGTTTATGGAAGACCAAGGCATATTAGGCCCTGTTATAGGATATGTAGGAAAGGCAGCTGCACCAAACCCTAAACAATTTGCACATATTGCTTGATAAATAACTCCATTGGCATCAAACCTGCTTGTACCTCCATCTACATGGTCGCCAGCGCCACCAAACTGACCAAAATGACTTCCAAATAATTGTGATTGTGCATCTTTTCTTAATACAAAAAAATAAAAATCAGAACTATCAATTGCAGGAATATTCGGCAACGGATTTACCTCGGGTAAAGTACCCATATTACTATTTGTATAGCCTGTTATAGTATTTACTTGCCCACCCCAACCAGACACGTATACATTTTCGCAACGGTCTACTAAAAACGCTATGGGAGAAATATTAGGTAAAGGAGAACTAACTCCAAAATTGGTTGAGTAAACATAGGCTGATAAATCTGGTTTTAATTTGGCAATAAATTGTTTTGAATTTGGTACATTATAAAATGCATTAATAGCAACCCAATTACCAGTAGTAGTACCCATTACATAAGGATAACCATACTTATCAAATTTTAATCCATATACTGCATCAATACCTGCCGTACCAATATAAGTTGTTTTAATTATTGCGCTACCATTTGGCTGTAGTTCGGTTACAAAGCCATCAATATTTCCTAAAAAACTAGGCGAAACTGCACCCGTTTTATTACCAGGTATATTATTACTTTCCGTAGAGCCACCTACATACAAATTCCCTGTAAGCGGGTTTATAGCAGTTACAAAACATACATCATTTAAGCTACCTCCATAATATGTAGAAAAGATTAAACTAGAAAGATTGGGTGTAAGTTTTAGAATAATACCATCTTGCACACCACCGCCAAAAGTAGGTTGCAATGCTGCTGCTATTGGAAAATTATTTGATTTTGTGCAAGATGCTACAATTACATTATTTGATGCATCTAATATCACTTCGCTTCGTGCATCATCACCATAGTTTCTTCTTGTGCTAGTATCTCCATTTACTAATTCTTTATCGGCAATATTCATACCATCATCACCGCTGCCACCAATTTTTACCGAGCCTAATAATGCTGTACCAGTAGCATTTAGTTTTGTAATAAGTATATCATAACCTGTGCCTGTGGCTGGTATGCTAGTAAGTAATGGATAGTTAGGAGAGTTTGTTCTGCCAGCAATAATTAAATTGCCAGCTGCATCTGCAATGATACTATGTGGTTGTTCATTATTGCTACCACCAATATAGGTAGCATAAATTCTTTGAGAACCATTAGCAGAAAATTTAAAAAAAGACATATCCCACCCTGTTTGATAAGAACCTGGTGTAGTACCCTGATAGGTGGTTTGAAAGGCACCTAAAGAAATGGGAAACCCATTATCAAAAGAAACACCGCCAGAAAAAAAACTGCCGTCTGCACCTGGCGTAGCAGTATAGCCCCAGTTATCTGTAGTGCTACCTGTAAAGGATGAAAATATTAATTGTGGGTCTATGACTAAAGTTTCATTGTGATTGTAAATACCTACTGCAAATGTTACTACATTATCTTTTACCACATATTTTGTAACAACTTCCTTGTTGTTATTTGTATTTGTTTGATAAGAATATGGTGGTAATTCTTTTACATCATCTAACGAAGTACCAATAATTAAAGCTTTATTTATTATTGTCAAGTTTTTTACCCCATCATAGCGCATGGCAATACTGGC
>JAYUJS010000455.1:0-6565 GCA_043765095.1 Ferruginibacter sp. | reverse complement strand
ATGTACTCATAAGTTCCACAGGTACTGTACTATAATTTCTTTTCTTACTACTAAATGCTAGTAAACTCATTACAATAAGTGCTATTACACCACCAATTACGTGTAGTGCATGTAATCCTACAATTACGTATAAGAACGAATACGACACATTGCCCTTTAATGTAATACCTTTATCCCACAATTGCTGAAAACCAATTATTTGCAACACAATAAATACAAAACCTAGTACCATTGTAACCACCATTAGTAATCTGTACTTGCTCATTTGCCTTTCTTTAAAGAACGTTTGAGCCAACCACATTGTAGCACTACTCAAGATAACTGCTACTGTACTAAACCAAAAAGCCATAGGCAAATCAAAAGTTTGCCAATTAGCTTGATTTCTTTTTACAATGTAAGCACTTGTAAGCCCAGCAAACATCATCAATATACTTCCAATAGCCACCCAAAGCGTAAACTTATGAGGATGTAATTTTTGTTTTTTTTCCATTTTGTGTATTGAGTACTTAGTATTGAGCAGTCAGAACTTAGTATTTATTACAAAGTATTTAGACAACTCATCACTAGTTCAATATTATTTTCTTATTTCAAAATCTTTTTTTACAAATCTTTTCTTTTTTTGTACAAGCAAAGAAGCAGCTATAGTCGTCATCGTTGTGTCACTCACTTCATCGGCATACCTTTATTTATCTTTTTATTTCAGTGTAAGAACCCCAAGCCCAATTCACTTCCTCAATATCCGGAACATTCAGGACAGAGGGGGTTGGCTACAATACCTTAAAGAACTTTATAAAAATCAATTATGTTTTTTATTCTCCTATTTCGCTAAAATCTACGCACAGTCCATCCTTCGGAGTCATATTTGGTGAGGTTTAATTTGCACATCTGCAAATTACCTCATTTTCACATTGTATTTTTATCTGCCCACAATGCCAAAAATACTATCATCAAATAAAAGTAAGAACTAAACATTACTTTCCTTGCTGCTGGTTTATCCATTTTAATATACAACAAAATACTTGTATAAACCATCCACAAATTACAGCCTAGCAATATCCACATACTTATTTGACCGCTTATATGATAATAACTTGGTAGTATACCAATAGGTATCATCATTGCACTGTACATTATAGTTTGCAAGGCCGTAAACTTTGTAGGCCCTTTATCGCTAGGTAATAATTTAAAACCAGCCTTTGTATAATCTTCATGCGCTAACCAAGCAATAGCCCAAAAATGTGGAAACTGCCACAAAAATTGAATACCAAATACTATCCAGCCACCTATACCGAAACCATCTGTAGCAGCTACCCATCCTATTAAGCAAGGCAGAGCACCAGGTATTGCACCAACCAATACTGCTATAGAACTTACTTTTTTTAAAGGCGTATAAATAAACCCATAAATAAACAAACTTGCAAGCCCTACCAAAGCGCTGTTCAAATTAAAAAAATACCACATCATACCCACTCCTACCAAAGCAGTTATGAAAGCGAAAATGTATCCTTCGGTTACACTCATGCGGCCACTAGCTATTGGTCGTTTTGCAGTACGAGCCATTAAAGCATCGGTATCTTTTTCCAACACTTGGTTTATAGTATTTGCACTACCAGTAATACATAAACCTGCCACAAAAAGTAAAAGAACTGATAACAGCGTGTGCCTTGTATAAATTGCTTCATAAGGAGCTATCAAAAAACTAACCACGGTACTAAAAACAACCATAAAACTCAATGTGAATTTTATAAGCTGAAAGTAATCTTTTACTTTACTTGCTAGTGCAAAAGATTTTGACCCAGCTATAGTTGTATTTTGTGTCATCTTATTTTAAATCCCAAATCACTAATTCAGAAATCATCTAAAAGTTAAAGCTATTTCAGCAACTCAATTAAGCTATTGCGGTTTTTCTATTTAAACCTTCTGCTTGTATTTCATCATTTGTTTTTTCCTCTTCTCCTATAGGTACATCTTGTGCAATAAAATCCCTACCATCTTTACCAACTTTTGCATAATCATACGGCCAACGATGCACTTCAGGTATTTCACCAGGCCAGTTACCATGCCCAGGCCTTATTGGAGTTGTCCACTCTAGTGTTGTAGCATCCCAAGGATTCATTGTAGTAACTTTTCTTCCTTTCCAAATACTGTAAAAGAAATTTAGCACAAACAACAACTGTGCAGCAAAAACAACGATAGATACAAAGCTTATAAATTCATTTAAACCACCAAACATTTTAAAAGATTCCCAGTTTTGAAAATCGTAATAACGACGAGGCATACCAGCCAAACCTTCGTAATGCATTGGCCAAAAAATTAGATATGCACCAACAATTGTAAGCCAAAAGTGAATATACCCAAGTGTATTATTCAAATACCTACCAAACATTTTTGGATACCAATGATATACACCTGCAAACATTCCAAACATAGATGCAACTCCCATTACAATATGAAAATGAGCAATTACAAAATATGTATCATGTAAGTGAATATCCAATGCAGAGTTACCTAAGAAAATACCTGTAAGACCACCACTAATAAATAAACTAACAAAACCAATAGCGAATAACATGGCAGGAGTAAAGCGAATATTTCCTTTCCACAAAGTAGTAAGCCAGTTAAAAACTTTGATAGCCGAAGGTATTGCAATCAATAAGGTAAGTAATACAAAGAATGCTCCAAGAAATGGATTTAATCCTGTTACAAACATATGATGCGCCCATACTAAGAAAGCCAATATTGTAATGGCAAACATAGAACCTACCATTGCCATATATCCGAATATTGGTTTACGACTATTTACAGAAAGTATTTCAGAACTCATACCCATGGCAGGTAATAATATAATATATACCTCAGGGTGACCTAAAAACCAAAATAAATGTTGAAATAAAATAGCACTACCACCTTCGTTTGGTAAAATTTTACCTGCAACAACGATATCGCTTAAGAAGAAACTAGTTCCTAAATTTCTATCAAACAATAATAATATAGCACCAGATAATAAAACTGGAAAAGACAAAACACCTAAAACTGCAGTAAAGAAGAATGCCCAAATTGTAAGTGGCATTCTTGTCATACTCATACCTTTTGTACGCATATTTAATACAGTAGTTATATAATTTAGCCCACCAAGCAATGACGATACAATAAATAAAGCCATACTTATAAGCCACAAATCCATACCTATCTTACTTCCCATAGATGCATCACCTAATGCACTTAATGGAGGGTAAATTGTCCAACCTCCACTTGCAGGGCCTGTTTGTACAAATAAAGAAGACATCATTACGATAGAAGCCCCAAAGAAAAACCAATAACTCATGCAATTAAGTAAAGGAGATGCCATATCTCTTGCACCAATTTGTAATGGGATTAAAAAGTTTGAAAAAGTACCACTTAAACCTGCTGTAAGTACAAAAAATACTAAAATAGTACCATGCATAGTTACCAATGCATAATAAAATTCAGGTTGTATTTTTCCACCTTGTGCCCAATGCCCAAGCAAATCTTCTAACCATGGAAAGGTGCTATTAGGATAACCCAATTGCAGACGAAACAATACCGAGAATAAACCTCCTACTATTGCCCATATAATTCCAGTAACCAAAAATTGTTTCGAAATTGTTTTATGGTCTAAACTAAAAACGTATTTTGAAATAAACGTTTCTTTGTGGTGATGCTCACCATGTCCATGTGCGTCGTCGTGATGTGCGATGTGCCCAATGGATGCCTCATTTAATGTTACTGCGCTGCTCATCTTATTTATATTTTATGTTCTTAATTATTTTTTAATAGGAGTTAATACTGCTAATTGTTTACCTAAAGTATCAGTTAAATCTTTTGGAGCTTTGTTAGGAAACAAAGTAAAATACTCTGGTTTTTGTTCCGCTATCCATTTATTATACTGCTCTTGTTTTTCTACTACTATAACACCTCTCATAGAAAAATGGCTTTTGCCACAAAGTTGGTCACAACTTATTTCATATACAAAATTAGGATTACCTGTTTTAACTTTCATATCAGCTGTAGTAATTTGTGGTGTAAACCAAAGTGTAGTTGGTATACCAGGTACAGCATCCATCTTCATTCTAAAATGATTTAATCCTACATCATGTATCACATCTTGAGAATTAATAACCAATTTTACTGGCTTATTTACTACTAAGTGCATTTCAGTTGTATGCAAATCATCTAAGCTATTTACATCATCAAAGTCTACACCCAATGTATTACCTGATGGTGAATTGTACTTTTTATAATCTTTTTTTCCTAAAATTCTATCTTTACCTGGGTAACGCATTTCCCAACCAAATTGATGCCCAGTTATTTCAACCACAGCAGCACCATCTGGAGGTGCTCCAGTCATTTTAAACCAATTTATTAAACCAAATACAACCAATATAGTTAAGAATATTGCAGGGACAGTTGTCCATAATAATTCAAGCTTTGTACTATGTGCAAAAAAGGTAGCTTTTTGACCATCTCTTTCTTGGTATCTAAAACAAAACCAAAACAACAATATCTGAGTAATAATAAAAATAACACCTGTTACTCCTATTGTCATGTAAAGCATTTTATCTATAGCCATACCTTCTACAGATGCTGAACCCTGTGTAAATAAAGTTTTCTTAAAAAACCAATGGTTACAAACATACACCCCTATTAAACCAAATACCAAAAACGCAACCAATAAAAATCCGTTTATTTTATTAGTTTGCTTACGAGTTTTATCTTCTCCTTTAAGCACACTTACATACTCACTAGCTTTGGCAATTTGAAAAATCACCAAAATAATCATTGCCACAATGGCTAAAATAAATAATTCTTTCATGTTTCTTTTTTTAAAAACACACCTCCACTGACGGATGATTGTTTGCTTCTTTTATATTTTAAAATTTGCTTTGTAAGCAAACCATTGCTTTTACTTTTATAACTTTCATAAAATTATTACCTTCAATTGCATTTGCATTACCAAGTCAAAACTTTTGTCCCGCTTTTTTTAGGAGGGGATTTAGTAGTACTAGGTATAGTGTATCATACTTTCCTTTAAAAAAGGGTGGTTTTTTGCAACCAAAGAATGCTTCGTAAAATAATTGCCTACTCCCCACAATATCAAGCCAATAAATAAACAAGGCACTCCAAATTCAAAGGGCAATAGTTGAGCATTTTCTCTCATTGTACCTGGCATTATCATTTGAAAAAAGTCTATCCAATGTCCAAAAATAATCAATACAGCTACGAAAGTAACCATTGTCCAGTTTCTTTTTGATCCTTTTTTCATTAACAATAAAAGTGGTGCTAAAAAGTTAACTACTAAGTTAAAAAAGAATATTCCATGATATGGACCACTCTTTTCAGCCGTACCTATTCTATCTATAAAATACCTTGTTTCCTCAGGTTGGTTACTATACCAAATAAGCATATATTGATCAAACCATAAATATGCCCAAAATACAGAAAATGCAAACATAAATTTACCTAAATCATGCAAATGCTCTTCCGTAACATATTCGAGCTCTCCCCTATTTTTTAAATAAATAACAAATATTGCTATTAAAGACATGCCAGATACAAATGTACTTGCAAATGTATACCAACTGTACATTGTACTGTACCAGTGTGCATCAATACTCATTAGCCAAAACCATGGCAAAGTAGAAGCCACTGTAAGCCCAAATACTACTACATAAAAAGATGCAACCGTAAAATTAGTATCCATCCACGTTTTTGCTTCAGGTAAAGTCATGGGTGCTTCATCTGACTTTAAACTCAAAGACCGCATTTTACTTCCTAACCAAGCCCACAATACAATAGAAATACCAGACCACACTAAAAAGAAAGTTGGGTTTAAAAAACCATGTTTACCATTTAATATTTTATCAAAGTTTGGAGAAGCTTTGTTGTATAAACTAGGCTCTAGCCATAGATAAATATCTGTACGACCACCTAATACTATTGCCAATAATATTACAAAAGTAACGGCACCCATTATTGGAACCACACTTGAGATAGCTTCAGGAACTCTTCTCATAGCTGTTTGCCAACCGCCCAATGCTAGTGTAGTTATACAAATAAAAAACATACTTGCATTTACGACTAGTAAAAAGTAAATACTATTTTGTAACAATGCGGCCCAAAACCTTGTGCTATCATCTCCGTGCCCATGCCCAGTTGTGGGGTGAGAAAATGGATGCATGACTATAAAACCATATAGCACCGCAAGCAAGCCTGCAACGATAAGACCCCATGTCCATTTTTTAAAGCTACTCGGTAATTCAAAATTGTGACTCATCTAAAAATTATTTTGTGTATATACTTTTATTATTTATTATTTTTTTGCCACTAAAGCACTATCAGCTCCCTTTGGCGCTGCTGGTTTTGGCTGTAAGGTTCTTATATATTTTATTATCATCCAGCGTTGTGCTCTTGTTACTTGAGATGCATAGCTGCCCATTACACCTTTACCATAAGCTATTGAGTGAAACATTGTACCATCAGCCATTTTTACATAAGCATCTGCTGTTAAATTTGCAACACCACCTACATGCCCCGCAGTAGCTAT
>JAYUJS010000454.1:0-6635 GCA_043765095.1 Ferruginibacter sp. | reverse complement strand
GCAGGATTTGTGGGACAAATAACTGGTGTCACTTCAAAACCTGCTTTTAAATAATTATCAAAAACAATAGGCTTCGATGCAGTATCTACACAAACGCCGTTACTCACAACAAGTGTTGTGGTTTTGGGTTCAAAGTTTGTATAAGTTATTACAGGGTTTTGTGAAGTACTATTTGGAGCAAAGCCAAATGTCCAAGTCCAGTTGGTTACGCTATTACTAGGGTAAGCATAATTTATTGTATTTATTTTACAGGTATAGTTGATAGTAAAATTAAAATCAGCATTCACGGTGTCTTTTATTTCAAAACGAACATCATCTGGCAGAGGCGTTTGTACATCGCATTCATCAAAAATTGTATTGCCATCTGAACCTGTTTGTAGGTTTACAAAAAAAGTGCCTCCTACAAGCATGGGTGCAGAAAGTTTTAAAACAATTTTATTACTAGTACCTCTTGTACACACAGCACTAGCACTTATAATCGTTACTGGATAAGGCCCTGTAATAAAAAAATCGCTACCACTTGGTTCTATCGTACTACATTTTATTCCTTTTTTAAAAAATAACACGAGGCTATCAGGTGCACATTTAGGAGTGGTAAGGCTGTCCATTGGTGTGGGAAACAGTGGAAAAACCGTAAAACTTTGTGCCTCACCAATTGGTATTTCTCTATCACAATTATCTTTTAATGTATTACCATCACTACCATTTTTTGCTTTTACAATATAAGTACCTACGCTAAGTGGTGCTGCCATAAAAATAGAAAGCGAATCAAAATCAAAGCCCCCACTACACTCATCTGCCAAGGCAGATATAGGATTTAAAATATTGCCCAAAGGGTCTGTTACTGTAAAGTCAGAACCATCAGTAGCAATACTATTGCATTTCATTTTTTTATTTAATTTTATACGTATTTCTGTACCATCGCAGGGGGCTTTTGCCGAAAGTAAATGTGGTTCTAGAGGGTCAGTAATACTAGCAGTGCCGCCACCAAATGAAAGGGAGTAACCACTTTGGGTATCATCAAAATGGCTAATTAATAAAAGGTAATTATGCCCCACAATAATAGTGGGCATAGCAGCAAACTTGGGTTTATTGTCCGAGGGCACAGAACCACATTGTATAAAATTTACTCCTCCGCTTGCTGCACCAGTAACGCCGGTAGTACCTGACCAATTACCTGTTACAACTGTGCTATTATTTGTATAAACAGCATTTTCATTCAATCCAGTAATATCATATAATTGCCAATCATAGTCATCCGTAAGTAAAGATGGTGTAATTAAAAAGCCAAGTGTACCAGTTTGGTAGCAAGTAAATTTATACCAATAAGGGTTTTTCCCAAAATCAGGGTCACTCCCGCAGCCTGGTACAAATAAAGTAGGGTTTCTGCAAATAGCAACAGTTGCCTGTACAAATTGGGCTGTACCACATACTGGTAAAGCTTTGTCAGGTAATTGCCCTTTTTGTGCACATTGCACCTGTCCACTAATATTTTTAGAACAAAAAACAATAAAAAAAGTAAGAAAAAGTAACCTTAAAAATTTCATAACGATATATAATTATTTCTATGAGTACAAAACACTCATTATTGCTGCTTTTTATAATCTATTAAATCGAAAATGATTAGCAATATTAATGCTAGTTTTTTCCATGTATTTTATTTACATATTTTCCTATCATATCAAATTCAATATTTACTTTATTGCCTAGCTGTAATGTATGCATATTTGTATACTCAAATGTATAGGGTATAATAGCTACCATAAAACTTGTATTCATTACGTTAAATATAGTAAGGCTAATACCGTTTAAAGAAATAGACCCTTTCTCTATTATGAGCAAAGCAAATTTCTCCTCTATTTCTATTTTGTATTCCCAACTTCCCTTTTTTTCTTCGTAACCAATACATGTACCCACAGTATCTACATGCCCTTGCACAATATGCCCGTCAATTCTTCCATCAAATCGTAAGCATCTTTCTAAGTTTATAATTGTACCTGCTTGCCATGTGCCCACGTTGGTTTTTTTTAATGTTTCCTCAATGGCGGTTACTTTATATGTTTCGCCATTTATAGCTTCCACCGTAAGGCAAACACCATTATGGCTCACACTTTGGTCAACTTTTAGCTCTTGAGCCATGGTAGATTTTATAGTAAGCTGTACGTTTGTATCCCTTACTGTTACTGCTTCTACCATACCTAATTGTTCTATTATTCCTGTAAACATGGTGTAAATTTCGGAAAATGTTTGTTAAATTTATTTTTTAACTCTAAAATAAATATTATGATGACTGAAAATGAATTATCAAACAATATTATTGGTTTAGCCATTGAGGTAAACACTGTACTTGACCCTGGCTCATTAGAAAGTGCTTGCAAGGAATGCTTGTATTAAAAAATATCCAAAGCGGACTTAATTTGTGAAAAATAAAAACCTATGCCTTTAATATTTGAATAGGTGAAATTAGATATTGGCTATAGAATAGATTTGCTGGTAGAAAATAAATTTTTGATTGAACCTAAAAGTGTAGAGACTTTAAATAATGTGTATTTTGCCCAAACTTTAACTTATATGAAATTGGGGAATTACAAATTAGGACTACTTATAAATTTTAATGTTACAAAATTAAAAAATGAATTAAGAAAAGTGGTCAATGGTTTATAATATTGGCTAGATTATTTATCCGCAAAAGGGCGCAAATAAGAAAAACGCAAAGAACACAATGTAGGTATAACAAACAGCCAAACAGTTCAGTTTCTTTTTTTTCTTTGCAAAACACTTTGCGCTCTTTTGCAGTAAAAATCAAAAAACTTTGTTTCTTTCCTGTTTTTATTTCTTTTTTTCAAATATTTTTCTATCTTTGTAATCCTAAATCACCAAAATGGGTTATAAATACAATGTTAATAATAGATTCTAAAGATTGCGAAAACATAGATAAAGCGCTTAAAAAGTACAAAAAGAAATTCGAAAAAAGTAAAACCTTACTACAATTAAGAGATAGACAAGCTTTTACTAAGCCATCTATACGTCGCCGTATGGAAGTAAAAAAGGCAGTATATATACAGCAAATGAACGACGGTAAATTCGATTAATATACTTTTATACAAATATTTAAAACTGATGGTAAGTTATGACTAACTTTATCATCAGTTTTTTTATGCAGCAAACTTTCTCACAATATCAAGAACAATTTTTAGATTATCTTCGTTTTCAAAAACGGTATAGCTCACATACCATTATTTCCTACGAAAATGATTTATCCGCTTTTTCAAAATTTCTTTGTAAAGAATACGAATCTCCTATCATCAATAAAATAAAAACAACTTATGTAAGAACATGGTTGGCAGATTTAAAAGAAAATGATATAAGTTCTAAAAGTATAAACAGAAAAATATCTTCCTTGCGTTCTTTTTTTAAATATTTATTAAAAAATGAAATCGTATCACTAAACCCTGTAACGGCAATTATTTCACCAAAAATGCCAAAGCGTTTACCACAGTTTGTTGAAGAAAGAGATGTAGCAAATTTATTAGGAAAAACTAATTTTTCAGATGGATTTAAAGGGCTTACCGAAAAATTGATATTGGAAATATTGTACAATACTGGTACCAGAAAAGCAGAACTTATAAATTTAATGGAGCACCAAATAGATTATAGTAATAGCAACATAAAAGTATTGGGTAAAGGAAATAAAGAAAGGATTATCCCTGTAAGCAACCAATTAATAGAAGAAATTAAATTTTATATAGCGGAAAAAAGGCGGATGATTGAAAGGGATGATGCCTGTTTTTTATTAGTTTCTGAAAAAGGGAAGCCACTCGACCCCAAATATGTATACACTATTGCAAAAAAATACTTAAACCAAGTAACCACAATCAATAAAAAAAGTCCACATATATTGCGGCATAGTTTTGCTACACATCTTATGAATAATGGGGCAGATATCAATGCAGTAAAAGAGTTATTAGGGCATAGTAGCCTAGCCGCAACACAAATTTATACACATAACACTATAGAAAAATTAAAAGATATTTATAAAAATGCTCATCCAAAAGCATAAATTAAATATTTAAATATTTTTTTTGTAGATTATTTAACCGTTCTTAAAGTTTATTTGGATAAAAAATAATAATTTCTTAACTTGTATTTACAAATATTCTTTAGAAGATTTTGCTTGCCTATGAAATGAATGTTTACTTAATTTATTTTTATTTATTCATTAAAAAAATCGGTTATGAACGTAAACATTCAAACAGTGCACTTTGATGCAGACTCTAAACTTGTAGACCATATAAATGCTAAGATTGGAAAGATAACCCAGTTTCACGATAGGGTTACAAAAGTAGATGTGTTTTTAAAATTAGATAATATTGTACACCAAATAAAAGATAAAATAGCAGAAATAAAAGTGCACATTCCAGGGCATGATTTATTTGTAAAACAATCTTCTAAGTCTTTTGAAGAAAGTTTTGATGGGGCTTTAGATGCAGTAATAACACAAATAAAAAAGAAAAAAGAGAAACAAGCCGCTTGATAAAATACTATCCCAAAGCTCACTTTTAAACAAGTGAGCTTTTTTTATTTTAAAAATTATTATTTCAAAATTTTTTTACAAATAAAATTCTCTTACATTTGCATTCCGAAAAAATAAGAACATTATATTCTGTTTTTATTGTAATCTAAAATAAGCCGAAATAGCTCAGTTGGTAGAGCAACTGATTTGTAATCAGTAGGTCGCTGGTTCGACTCCAGTTTTCGGCTCAAATAAAGTTTGTTTATTAACAAACTCTAAAATTTATAGGTAGTATTGATATTATCATTTCAATACTTGAAACTAAGTAGGGCAGATGGCCGAGTGGTTAAAGGCGACAGACTGTAAATCTGTTCTCTTCGGAGTACGTAGGTTCGAAACCTACTCTGCCCACAGTTCTTTGAATTATTAGTTAATAGTTATTAATTAGTAATTGATTAGCGGAAGTAGCTCATTTGGTAGAGCGGTAGCCTTCCAAGCTTCAGGTGGCCAGTTCGAGCCTGGTCTTCCGCTCATTGCAGTTGATAAGTGTAGAGTACATTTATCAACTGCTTGTTTTTTTCTACCAATAGCCTTCGTAGCTCAGGGTAGAACGTTTCGATGTATACAGGGAGGGTCATGGAGTACGATTCTTATTGATGGCTCAAACAATTAGCCGTCGTAGCTCAGGGGTAGAGCACTTCCTTGGTAGGGAAGGGGTCATGAGTTCGATTCTCATTGATGGCTCAAAAGCAGTTAATAGTTATTAATAATATTAAAATTAAAAGCAATAAAATAACAGTCTATGGTTAACAGACTTTAACTGAAACCTACATTTCAAAACAAATAATAAATTAAAAACAATGGCAAAAGAATCATTCAAGAGGGATAAACCCCATCTTAACGTAGGTACCATAGGTCACGTCGATCATGGAAAAACTACGCTTACAGCCGCTATAACCGATGTTTTGTCACAAAAAGGTTTAGCGCAAAAGAAAAATTATGACGATATTGATGGTGCACCCGAAGAAAAAGAAAGAGGTATCACAATTAACACTGCCCACGTAGAGTATGAAACAGTTGGTCGTCATTATGCTCACGTAGATTGTCCAGGTCACGCCGATTATGTAAAGAACATGATTACTGGTGCTGCCCAAATGGATGGAGCAATATTGGTAGTAGCTGCTACTGATGGCCCAATGCCACAAACAAAAGAGCACATCTTGCTTGCTCGTCAGGTAGGTGTTCCTCAGTTAGTTGTATTTATGAATAAAGTAGATTTAGTAGATGATCCAGAATTACTTGAATTAGTAGAAATGGAAGTGCGGGAGTTGCTTACTGCTTATGGTTTTGATGGTGATAACACTCCAATTATACAAGGATCTGCAACTGGCGCATTAGCTGGTGAGCAAAAATGGATGGATAAAGTAACTGAATTGATGGATGCTGTAGATAGTTATATCCCAGTTCCTCCACGTTTAGTTGATTTGCCTTTCTTGATGTCTGTAGAGGATGTATTCTCGATTACTGGTCGTGGTACTGTTGCTACTGGTCGTATTGAAAGAGGTCGTATTAAAGTAGGTGAGGCAATCGAAATCGTAGGTTTGATGGAAAAAGCATTAACATCTACTTGTACAGGTGTTGAAATGTTTAAAAAATTGCTTGACGAAGGTGAAGCCGGAGATAATGCAGGGCTTTTGTTACGTGGTATTGAGAAAACTCAAATCCGTCGTGGTATGGTACTTTGTAAGCCAGGTTCAATTACTCCACATACTGAATTTAAAGGTGAGGTTTATGTTCTTTCTAAAGAAGAAGGTGGACGTCATACTCCGTTCTTTAACAAGTATCGTCCTCAGTTTTACTTCCGTACTACGGATGTAACTGGAGAAGTTACTTTGAATGAGGGAACTGAAATGATTATGCCTGGTGATAACACTAACTTTACAGTAAAACTTATTCAACCTATAGCAATGGAGAAAGGTCTTAAATTTGCAATACGTGAAGGTGGTCGTACAGTTGGTGCTGGTCAAGTTACTGATATTATAAAGTAAGAAGCTAGAAGTATAAAATACAACGAAGTACCTTTGGTTTGTTACCTTTGGTACTTTGTTGTTAAAAATAGTTT
>JAYUJS010000453.1:0-6652 GCA_043765095.1 Ferruginibacter sp. | reverse complement strand
TCTGAGGAAGATGCTAGACTTGTAATTGTACCTGTACCATGGGAAGTAACAGTAAGCTATAACGCAGGCACAGCAAGGGCTCCGGATCATATTTTTACAGCAAGCTTGCAAGTAGATTTGTTTGACCCTGAGCTAAAAGACACATGGAAAGAAGGGTTTTTTATGCGCTACCCCGATAAAAAAATATTGACTAAAAGCGATTTTTTGCGAAAGGAAGCTGAATTGTATATTAATTACATATCTCAAGGGGATGTGGTAAGTGCTAACAAATTTATGTGCAAAACACTTAGAGATATAAATGAAGGAAGTTTATTTTTAAATAATTGGGTATATGAGCAAACAAAAGATTTGCTTGATAAAGGCAAATTAGTAGCATTGCTTGGTGGAGACCATAGCACACCGCTTGGGTTTTTTAAAGCAATTGCTGAAAAAAATATAGAGTTTGGCATTTTGCAAATAGATGCCCACATGGATTTAAGAAAGGCTTACGAAGGGTTTAATTATTCTCATGCATCTATTATGTATAATGCTTTAGAAGAAATACCACAATTAAAAAAAATAGTGCAAGTAGGTATAAGAGATTACTGTGAAGAAGAATTTCAATACATGTGTGCAAGCAATGGCAGAGCTATAACTTATTTTGATAAAGATATAAAAGAACGATTATTCGAAGGAGAAACGTGGAAAAATATTGTGGATGATATTGTAAACCAATTACCACAAAATGTTTTTATAAGTTTTGATATTGATGGATTAAATCCAAAACTTTGCCCTCATACTGGTACGCCTGTGCAAGGTGGTTTTGAAGCACAAGAAATGTATTATTTGTTTAAAAAAGTAATGCAAAGTGGTAGAAAAATTATTGGATTTGACCTAAACGAAGTAGGTGTAAGCCATGATGAGTGGGATGAAAATGTAGGAGCAAGAATATTGTTTAAATTATGTAGTATTCTTACAGCAAGCAATTCATAGTGAAACAGTATAAAATTGAAATACCTGATGAAAAGCAAAAAACGTACAAAATCTTCACGTTTATTATGCTTACACTTAATTTTTTAGGTTTTGGTTATGTTTTTTTACGCACATTAGGAATAGCGTCCTTATTTTCTATTGCAGGGTTGGTTTTAACAACACCAGCGTGGTTATACTATATCATTAATAAAAAGCATTTTAAAACTCCTATTTTAGAAACTCCACTCATTGCAAGTGCAATTTTGTGGCTATATTTTGGAAATATTTATATGGGTATACTTTTATTGCTTTTTAGTATTATTGGATTGTTTGCAAATAAAAAACCTGCAATAATATTTCTGCAAAATGAGATTATATTTCCTTCTTTTCCACAAAAAAATTATAGCTGGAAAGAAATTGAACAAGTAGTTTGGAAAGATGATATTCTTACGCTTGATTTAAAAAACAATAATTTATTTCAATTTAAAATTGAAAATAATTTTGCAAAAAAATTTCCGGTAAATGACTTTAATGAATTTTGTTTAGAAATGATTTCTAAAAATAATCACTGATCCTGCATCTGTACTTTAGTAAATTCATTCAGCATTTCTAAATGCAATATTGTAGTAGTACCAGTATTATCTCTATTATACATTGGAGTAAATTTATAGCCATACATTAATTCTTCAAAAGTGTACGAAGTACGTGCCACTACATTATTACTAAAAGTGTCATCAAAAGCTTTTATATAAATTATTAATTCACCTTTAGCATTTGCAAAATTTTGCGCAGTAAATCCATACAAAGGGCTTTCTTCATTAATGGGATGAACCAATGTCCAGCTGAGTGCTAGCGCATTTATTTTATTCATTTCTAATGAAAGATTAAAAAACTGATTAGTTGCTTTTCCATTTTCTTCTACAATCATTGCCAAAGAAATTTTTGCTTCCACATCCGTAAGTGCAGCAGTATTTTTAAAAGGAGCAATCCTCACCATAAGCCCACTTATATTTTCATAAGGTGTAATCATTGCATTATCACTAAATTTTATATAGGCTTTTGGCAAACTAAACCTACCATACATAAGCCCCGTGGCTACCGCAAAACTTAATAGCCCTATAAGTGCTTGAAAAGAGGAAACTGCATTTACCGCAAACCCAATAGGGCTTACTCTGCCATAACCCACAGTAGTAAAAGTTTGTGTGCTAAAAAAGAAAGCCTCGTATAATTTTTCGCTAACAGAAATTGCAGATATTCCATTTAGCTTATCTATACCAATTATAAAATAAATACTTGTAAAAACCACATTCACGAAAATATAAAAACCTAAAATAATTAGAAAAAAACGTATGTTACCCATGGTAAGCATACTATGAAACCAACTAAATTTTTCAAAAAAACCTACTCCTGTTTTTTTAATATTAGGACTGCCATCTTTATTTAGCAATCTGCCTCCATAGCTGGTTGCGTTGGTGCCAAAACCTGTGTTGGTAACTGTATTAACTTTCATATATACAAATTTTAAGAATGAAGTTTAATTTTTTTAATACTTTAATATCTTTTAAAATGAAATTTATAAGTTCTTTTTTATATTTAATTAAAAAAGTGTTTTTTTAGAATATCAAATTAGATATTTGTAACAAATATTTTTGTTCATTATTAATGAAAACTTTATTTTCACAAAAATTATTTTAAATATGTTTATTAAACAATTTTATAAACACAGTAAAATAAATTGTTTAAGCCTTGCATTTTTCATTTTATTGTATTGTTTTATAAACCTAAAACAAGGTATTGTATTAGCCCCAATTTTTCAATATGGTATGTATAGTGGTAAATTTTATTTAAACGATACTCATTCAGTATACAAAATATTCATAAACGATAAACCTCTTGATCTATCAAAATTTAGCTTTGAAAAAAATGATAAAATTATTGGTTCTTTAAGTAATTATATAAAAGCTAAAAGTATAAATCCTCAAACATTTAAAACTGTAAACAACATTTTAAGCAAATTAGGAATTTCTAACTTTTTACAGGAAACAGTTTTTTCTAATAATATATCGGATAATGATTTTTTAAACTGGTATAAAATATTACTAGAGAAAATTATAGGAGAAAAATTAATTTCACTTAAAATTTTTTCTCAAAAAATTATGTGGCACAAAGGGCAACTAATTACAATTTCACTGCCCTTAAAATTATATACTATTGGTACTAACAATTAAAAATACAAAGCAATTTGCTATTTTCTATCTTTTTTGTTTTTTATTATATTATGCATGGGCATTCTACTGTAATTTACTTTTTTCATTAACAAAACCTGTTTACTTTTTAAATAAATTAGACTTAAGTTTAAATTTAATTTTAAATACTGGATTACAGCATGCAATAATTCATCATAAATGGGTTTGTATATTGCTTGATATTACTTATTTTTTTTTACCAGTTATCCTTGTATTTGCATATGTTAATAATAAGCAAATACACAAATCATTTGCATTATTTACTGCATTTTTTAATGTTGTATATTGTTTATTATTTTCAACTTTATCAGTAATAAGCGTTGAAGTTTATATTGCTTGGATGTTAGTTCCACTTATATTTTATTCAAACACACTAAAAGGTTTTTATTTTTCTATACAAAGTATAAGGATTTTATTTGTAATTTTTTTCCTTTCTGCAGCTTTATGGAAATTATTTACAGGTTCTGTATTTAATAAGGAACAATTTTCTGCAATTTTAATTGTTCAGCATTGTAATTACATTGTAAGCAGCAGCACAAATTATTTTAGTAATTTTATTATGTATTTAATTAACAATAGTGGCTTTTCTTACATTATATTTTTGGCAGGTTTTTTTATAGAATTTTCTTTCATATTAGCATTATTTACTAAAAAATTTGATAAATTTTTAGGATATATCTTTATTTTATTTTTAATTGTTGATTATATGCTTTTGGGAATAAATTATTTTTATTGGCTGCCATTTTTGGGTTGTTTATATTTTTCTAAACATAGTATTGATATTTAAATTTCTTAAACTTCAACTTCATTTTTATAATTTTTATCTTTTATCCAATAAAAGCTTACAAGTAAAATAAAAATTGATAGTATAATTAAGAAAAATGAACATCCACATACAAGCGCACTTAAATCATTATTTATTTTTTCTGTACAATATTTTAAAAAACCTATGCAAATAAAGGAGGTAAAAAATATAATAATTAATTTAGGAAAATTGAATAAGTAATATATATTGATATTTAAAAGTTTACATGTATGCCAAATATAATATCCTACTTGAATGTATGTGGCAATTACAAATGATAGAACAAGCCCATTTATACGCATTATTGGATATAGCATAAGCATAAAAATAATGCTTGTAATTAAATCTAATATTGAACCTTTTAAAATTAAATTACTCTTATTATATACTTGTAAAAGTACTGTTGAATATACAATTCTTACAGGTATAATAAGTAAACTAATTTTAAAGATTGGGATAGATAATAAATATTTATAGCCTAGCAATAGCAAAAAAAGTTTATCACAATAAAACATTAAAAAGAAAAAGGAAGGGAATGCAATAGAAGCAAGAATTAGCGAACTTTTATTAAATATTGTTTTTACAACTTCAACATTTATATTAACATTTTTTGATAATTCTACTAAAGAAATATTACCCACAGCGGATAATAATAATAGAAATATTGGTATTTCAAAAGTTCCATTAAAATATATAGCAAATTGGCTAGCGGGTAGTAAAAGCAATACAATATATTTATCTATCCATTTTACAAATATACCCAATACATCATTTAGCCCTAAGTAAAGCCATTGTTTACTTATATTGGTATTATTATTTGTATTGACAAATTTTATTGATTTAGTTTTATCAAATAGTATTGGAATTTTAAATACAGTTATGATTATAATTAATACCAATAAAACATTAAATGAGTAAACATAATAAAATGAATAAACATTTGCTATAACGAATAATATAGTATATATAATATTTGAGAAAAAAACTTTAAATAATTTTTCTTTTTTAATGGCAAACACTTCTGAAACTTGAGCTATATTTTGAAAAAAAAGTAATATTAAAATCAAAATAACAGATGTACTATTAAAATAATTTTTTGAAAAAAATAATAGAGTTATAAAAATAAGATTAAGAAAAAGCGTTGATAATATTAAGATTTTTTTAAATTTTTTTATCCAAAATAATAATTCGCTTAAAGAAGTACTAAGCGATAAATTATTTATTCCAAATAAACTTATAACATTAAAAATGTTTAAGTACATCCAAAACGACTGATAAGTTCCGTATTGTTCTAAATCTAATTTTCGAGAAGCTAAAATTATTATTACAAATTGTGAAAAAAATTTTAGGATTGAACTTATAGCTAATATGCCAGATTTCTTTAAAAAAATATCTGATTTTAAGTAATTATTTTGATACGTAGTCTTACTCATTTTATATATTGGTCTTCTATTTTTACTATTTCTACTAAAAATAATGAAGTACCATTTAAAATTAAATTAATAATTTTATCTAAGATATTCCAAATTTTAAAAGGTAAAAATTTTAATAAATAATACAATCTCAGTTTTGTAAAATATTTATTATTAAATTTAATTGTATTAAATTCAAAGCCATTTAAGGGCAAAAGTTCTTTTATATTTTTTTCATTAAAAGAATGTAAGTGTGCATTTGCGGGTGTTGGCAAATTGCAGTGTACACAAATATGTTTAATTATTTTTTCATTGTAAGGAGTAATAATAATAATTTTTCCTCCAGGTTTTAAAACTGTTAATAATCTTTCAATAAATATTTTTGGATTATGTAAATGTTCAATAATTTCTGATGCAATTATTATATCAATAGAATTTTCTTTTATTGGCATATTAAAAACATCAGCTACTAGCGCTGCATGATTCTTATTTGAATATAATTTTAAAGCTTGTATTGGATTTTTTTTTGAAATATCCATTGAAATTACTTGCTTATTTTTTTTCGTAAAATATTCTGCCACCCAACCGTTTCCACAACCAGTATCTAATATAGTTAAAGCATTTTTTGATACTTTATTTATAATTGCTTCTCTACTTCTTATTCGTTCATTAAGTGTTATTTTTGATTCTTCTTCAAAATAATTAAAATATTCTGCATCTTTTTCATAATGTTCAAAGTAGTTAAAAGTTGAATTTAATTTTTTATGTAATGCACTCTCATTTAAAATATCTTGTTTTATTAAAACTACGGGTACATCATCTACAATTTCATATTTTTCTATAGCATCTAGAGATAAATTATTTTTAATTTGATTATAATCTAACCTTCTTTTTGTGACAGGATCAATAAGTATATCTAGTAAAAACTTTTTAATCATTAATATTATTTTATTTTTTTGAGAAATATCAGGTAAGTTTTTTAATTATATTTTTTACCTATTATATTAAATCCAAATAATTCTTTAGTTGTTATTTGTACATCATTAAAATTTCTTTTATAAAACCAAGTTGCTACTTCATCATGCGAATGCTCATGCCTAAACTCTGGTGTAAACCAGTCCAATATTTCAACCATCATTTCTCTGCTATTTTGTTTATTACCTTTAATTTTTTTTGCACAAAAGCTTAATGGGAATATAAGACCGTAATAAAACACTTTTTGAAATAACATAGGTGCT
>JAYUJS010000452.1:0-2505 GCA_043765095.1 Ferruginibacter sp. | reverse complement strand
AGTATATAAAGTTTATGGATTCTGATGATCTCATAAACCCCACAATGATTGAATTACAAATACAAACATTAAAAAGTTCGCAAGACTATATAGCTTATGGTGAATGGGCAAGATTTTATAATGATAAACCTAATCTAGCCAATTTTACAAAACTTGATTATTGGAAAGATATGCAACCTCTTGATTTTTTAACTGCAAGACCAGAGGGAGTGATGTTACAATGTGGCATAATGTTATTGCCAAGAAAAATTGTAGAAGCAGCTGGCTTGTGGGATGAGCGACTAATATTGTTCAACGATACTGAATTTTATAATAGGATATTGTTGAAAAGTAAAGGAGTTAAATTTTCAGAGGGTGCTAGATTATTTTATCGTTCTGCATTAACCGAAAGTATATCTGGTCAAACAACAAAAAAATATTTCGAATCTACATTTTTGGCTACTACTTTAATTGCAGAACAACTTTTGGCAGTTGAAGATTCTTATCGTATTAGAAATTTAATAAGCAATACTTTTCTTAATCAATATTATAGAATGTACCCTAGTTTTCCTGATTTAATTAAAGAACATGAAGCTAAGATTAAATGGTATGGTAGTGGAACTGAAACAGCAGTTGGAGGAAGAGTATTTGAGTTATTGAAAAATATTATTGGTTGGAAAATGGCAAAAAGAGTACAGTTGTTTTTTTATAATCTGGGTTATAAGCCAAATAAGATTAAAGGATGAAGATTGATAAAGTTCCTTATTCAAAAAAAGTTTGCCTTTTATCCGACCATCATATATGCATGAACCCACGCTTGTGGAAAGAAGCATTTTTTTATGAAAAATTAGGTTTTGATGTTATAATAATTACCATGTGGCAAAGTGAACAGCTGCTCCTTAAAGATAAAGAAATTTTAAAAGGTCACTCTATTCTTTATGAACCTTATCTAAATTTAATTGTTTGGCAAATAAATCCGTTAAGTCGTTTTTTTTATCGGCTAAGAAAAAGATTGGGTAATGAATTACAAAAGCATTTTAACATTGGAACTGGTTGGGCTATTAGCCATGCACCTGAAAAAATGTTTAAAAAAGCAATTACTATTAATGCTGATTTATATTCAGCACATTTAGAATGTGCTTTTTTTGTAGGAAGAGAGTTATTGAAAGCAGGTAAAAAGGTAAGTTTCGATTTTGAAGATTGGTATTCTCATGATTATCTAGTACCAGAAAGGCCCGTAAAATTATTAGAGCAAATTGAAAAATACGCTTTGGAAAATGGGTTATTTTGTACAGCAGCATCTAGCTCGATGGCAAATGCATTAAAAAATTATTATAATGTAAATAATGAAATTACTGTTATATATAATGGATTTCCAAAAGATGAAGCTATTAATTTTAATGCATATAAAAGTTTTGAAGAAAATGCAATAGCACCCCTAAAGTTATTATGGTTTTCAAGAACGATAGGGCCAGATAGAGGAATTGAATTTTTATTGAATGCATTAAAAGATTGTCAACTACCAATTGAATTACACTTGCTTGGCGATATGGCAAAAGGGTACAATCAATTTTTAGAAAATATATTTCCTTATAATAAAGGACATTTACTAAAAATCCATGCCTTTATGCAGCATAGTAAATTATTAGGGTTTCTTGCTCAGTTTAAAATTGGCTTGGCTATTGAAGAAAATGTAAATGATAATAAACAGTTAACAATTACGAATAAAATATTACAATACTTACAAGCAGGTTTACTTGTAATTGCTTCTAATACAAAAGGGCAAAGAGAAGTTGCAGAATATTTTTCTGAAAGTGTAAAAATTGTTGATTTGAATGATAAGCAAAGTATAGTAAATGCAATAAAATTGTATAGTAAAAAAGAAAAAATCAATCAGCAAAATCAATTTGAAAGCATATTTTCTTGGGAAGCTCAAGAAGAAAAATTATTAAAAATAATTGTTCAATATTTATGAGTGTAAAAAATATTTTAATACATATAGTAAGCAAACTACCCTTTGGTTTAAGGAGTAAAATTAAAAATATTCCTATATTAAGGCAAGTGCAATCATGGCTAATGAAAAAATGGGTAAACAATGAATCTTTTACGACAACAATAACTGGAGGTCCTGCAAATGGATTGGTTTTTCCTGTACAAATGCCACAAGATAAACTGATGTGGGTAGGTACTTGGGAACTAGAATTTGCAGAGGCACTACAGCAAAATGTAAAAGCAGGTTGGGTATGTTACGACATTGGAGCTTATAAAGGCTATTATGCAGGAGTGATGGCACTTAAAGGTGCATCAAACGTATATATTTTTGAACCAATGCCAGCTAATGCTGCAATAATTAATGAATTAATTTCTTTGAATAAAAACTTGCCTTTGCATCTACAACAAATGGCAGTTTCTAATACAGTTGGAAAAGTGAGTTTTAAATTGATGTCTGAAGAAACTATGGGTAAATTAAATACTAGTTCTTTTCAAGAAGATGAAATAGAAATGCAGCAATTAATTGTAGAATGT
>JAYUJS010000451.1:0-6692 GCA_043765095.1 Ferruginibacter sp. | reverse complement strand
AACGATTGAAAATATTTATCTGTCATATCTAAAGAGTGATGCCCCATGCACTTTGAGATATAACGGATATTTTTTTTATCCATGCACATCATTTTTACTGCCCCTGTATTTTTCCATCCATAGTAGGCATACTCATTGCCGTAGTTAAGATTTTTTAAAATTACTTTATGTTGTTTGCTTAGTGTATCTCTACCTAAACATAAGGGGCCTGGCATTCCATCCAATGAAAAAATAAAATTAGTTGGTTGGCAGTTTTTTAAAAATTGTAAATCGTTTAGTAAAGTTGGCGGTATTGGTACAAAGCGAGTGTGTTTTGTTTTAGCAATATTAGCATCTACTTTTATACGGTTTGTTTCAAAATTTATATCTTTTACAAGTAGTTGGCGCATTTCATTTGGTCGTATAAAACAATGGTACATTATTTTTATTGAAAGCAATAGCTGTGTATTTGTTTCGCCAATATATTTTATAAGTTGTGTAACCTGTGCAGGTTTAAACCAGTCTTTCGTTACCCTACTTTCATTTATTTTTGGCGATTGAGCAAATGGGTTATCATTATACTTTTCCTTAAAAAAAACGCAAAGAGACCCAAATAACGACTTCAAATTGTGCCTGTAATTATTTCTAGTAGTTGCACTACCACCCTTAGCGCTAATGCCATTTAAAAACCTTATGGCTACTCTTACATCCATTTGTGGCATTCCTTCAAACCTATACCATTTTACAAAAGCAGTAAGGTGTGTAAAATAAGCTTCGTTTGTTTTTTGAGACCAACCAAATTTTCTTAGTTCAATGACTTCACTTAAATCTTTTATGAGTTGGTTTTTGTTTGGAGGTGCTACAAATATGTCGGTAATATTTGCTATAAGTAAATTAGCCTCGGCTAGTCGTTCTTTTAGTGTAGGTAGTTTGTTTAAGTTTCCGTAAACCTTTTTGATAAGCCCATCAGTAGCAACATAACTCACAAACCATGTTTTAGTAACATCTCTGGAGGTTGGGTAAATTTTTGGCAAAATTTTTTTTTCTGTACTCATAACTAAAATTGTGTAGTGGTTATGAGTACAGTTTTTTAAAATCTTGTCTACTGTAGACAAGCTGTTTTTTGAAACCCTTTGTGGTACTGTGTTTCAGTACGTTTAGCGGAGAGCTAGGGATTCGAACCCCAGGAGGCTCACACCTCAACAGTTTTCAAGACTGCCGCAATCGACCACTCTGCCAGCTCTCCGCTGCAAAAATAGGGTTTGAAGATTTAATTACAAAACAGATTTTACAATTTTAAGTAAAAAAAAGAAAAGTATTTCTTAAAGCCAACCCTAGATAGTATTTCAAGCAATTGAAAATTGAAAAAAAAATAATTTTTAAGTGTTTATTATTTAGCAAAATCCTTTTTCAGCTTTAATTTTATTGATTATTATCATTTGTGTTGTAGTATTTTTGTGGATAATGACTCAACTCTCTACCCTCAATAAATATTTTAGGCGATATAAATTTTACTTTATCTTAGGAATTTTGTTTGTAATACTTACAAATTATTTTCGCATTCTTGCGCCGCAGCTTACGGGCTATGTGGTAAACTCAGTTGTGTCTGTTTTAAAAGGCAGCACAGTAAAAATAGAGTCAGCATCAACCTTACATAATTATGATGTAATTATTGTAAAAATTATTACTTGGTTTAGCAATAAAACTTTTCAGCAAAAAATTTTATTTACTGGGTTAATATTATTTGTAATAGCAATTATAAGTGGTTTTTTTATGTTTTTAATGCGGCAAACTATTATTGTAATGAGCCGCCACATAGAGTATGACCAAAAAAATGAAATATTTACACATTACCAAAAGCTAGATACGAATTTTTATAAAACCCATAGTACTGGTGATATGATGAACCGCATATCCGAAGATGTGAGCCGTGTGCGCATGTACACAGGGCCAGCCATTATGTACTTCATAAACCTTGCAGCTATAATTGGGTTTAGTTTGTTTTTTATGCTTAGGAGCGATGTAAAGCTTACGCTCATTTCACTATGTCCATTGCCACTACTAGCTTTTGCTATATATTTTGTAAATGGTATTATAAATAAAAAGAGCGATAAAATACAATCATTGCTAAGCAACCTTACCACCAATGCTCAAGAATCTTATAGTGGAATAAGAGTTATAAAATCTTTTGTACAAGAAAATGCTATGCTTAATTTTTTTAAAAGCAATAGCGAAGCCTATAGGAACAATGCACTTAGTTTAGCAAAAACAGAAGCTATTTATTTTCCAAGTATGAGTTTACTTATTGGGCTAAGCACACTTATAACTATTTTGGTAGGCGGGTTAGATGTTGTAAGAGGTCTGGAGGGTGCATCTGTTGGCAAAATTGCAGAGTTTGTTATGTATATTCAAATGCTCACTTTTCCAGTAAGTGCTATTGGGTGGACAGCTAGTATGACTCAAAGAGCAGTAGCATCTCAAAGAAGAATAAACGAATTTTTGCAACAAGAGCCTTCCATTAAAGATACACACAATGCAACGACTGAATTTTTACAGGGCAATATTAATTTAAAAAATATTGATTTTACTTACCCACACACAGGTATACAAGCCATAAAAGACCTTTCGCTAGATATTAAAAAAGGAGAAAAAATAGCTATTGTAGGTAAAACGGGGGCTGGCAAAAGTACAATTGCGCAGCTTTTGTTACGTATGTATGATGCCCAACAGGGCAGCATTGAATATGATGGCAATAGCATTACACAAATAAAAAACAATGCTATTCGCTCACAAATAAGCTATGTACCACAAGATGTATTTTTGTTTAGCGATAGTATAATGAACAATATTCGTTTTGGAGAAAAAACGGCTACAGACGAGCAGGTATTTGAAGCCGCCAAAAAAGCCAGTATTTATAAAGAAATAAATGCTTTTGATGAAAAATTTGAAACGCTGGTGGGAGAAAGAGGCGTAACACTTAGCGGTGGGCAAAAACAAAGAATATCCATTGCAAGAGCATTAATAAAACAACCATCTATTGTAATATTTGATGATTGCCTTAGTGCGGTAGATGCCCGTACTGAAAATGAAATAATAGAAAATTTGTATAATTATTTGCAAAATAAAACTGCTATTATTATCACACACCGTATTTTTTCTTTATTTCAATTTAATAAAATTGTGGTAATGGATAATGGGCAAATAATAGAGCAAGGTACGCACGATGAGTTAATGAAATTTAAAGGGCATTATCATAAAATGTACATAAAACAGCAAGAAAGCGACCATTTACTGTAATTTATTATAATTCTTAGAAAAAAAAATGAGTTCATTTATATTTTGCTATATCAAAAATAATTTTATATTTGTTGATATCTTTTAACAAAATTTTTAAATAAAACAAATTAAAGTGGCGTACGAGCAAAACGAAAACAACGACAGAAAACAAGAAAGCGTTTACAGCAAACGTATTAAAGCAGGAAAACGCAGAACTTACTTTTTTGATGTAAGAGAGACAAGAGGTAGTGATTTTTACCTAACTATTACAGAAAGTAGAAAAAGATTTGATTCTGATGGATATGACCGTCATAAAATTTTTGTATACAAAGAAGACTTTAACAAATTTGTAAAAGGATTAGTAGAAGCAGTAGATTATGTAAAAACAGACTTAATGCCTGATTTTGATTTTGATGCTTTTAACCATGATACACCTTTTGAAGGAGATGAAAATGTAGCAATAGCAACTACTGAAAATGCTGTAGATGCAACATTTACAGAAAATATTGAAAAAATTATTGAAACAGATTTAACTATTGAACCAATTGCTACAATACCGCAAGATAATGGTAGTACAGAAGTGGTAGATAAATGGTAATATTCTAAATATATAAATTACAAGGTAAAAGTAATCCTATTATTAGTATGGTTATTTTTACCTTTTTTATTGGATAGCAATTTATTTTTCCATTAATGTAAGTAAAATCAATTACTAACAATCAGTCCATCTTTCATTTGCACTATTCTATCACTCATTGCAGCAAGTTCTTCATTGTGGGTTACAATCAAAAAAGTTTGTTCAAATTTATCTCTTAGTTCTATAAAAAGATTGTGCAAAGCCCTTCCGTTGGTGCTATCTAAATTACCAGTAGGCTCATCTGCCATTATTATAGCAGGGTTATTTATAAGTGCCCTAGCTACCGCTACACGCTGTTGTTCTCCACCTGATAATTGATGAGGTTTATTTTGCAATCTATTACCAATGCCCAGTGCTTTTAACAAATCTATCGCTTTATTTTCTACATCTTTTTTCTTCTTACCCGCTATCCATGCAGGTATGCATGCATTTTCTAAGGCAGTAAACTCTGGTAGCAAATGGTGAAATTGAAAAATAAATCCAATATTCAAATTTCTAAATTTAGCAAGTTCATTCCCTTTTAGATTATCTATTCTTTGCCCTTTTAGAAAAACTTCTCCTTTATCTGCTGTATCCAACGTACCAAGTATATGTAAAAAAGTGCTTTTACCAGCACCTGATGAACCAACGATACTGACAATTTCTCCCTTATTAATTTTAAAATCTACAGACTTTAACACCTGCAATTTTTCATAAAATTTTTCAATTCCTTTTGCTTCTAACATTGGCACAAAATAATTAAATAAAATGAGTATAAGTTATTCAAAACAATTTTGATTTATTTTTATTAGTGCAAAAAATTATACAACAAATTAATTTAAATGGATTTGATTAAAACTATTTAAAAAATAGTACCACTATATTAAAAAAGTAGAAATAATTTTTTGATAAATCTCATAAATTAACTACTAAAACTGGTATCTTCAAATTATGCCTTACTGCATTTACTGTTTCTCCATATAGCAAATCTTTTAAGCCTTTATGCCCATGAGCACCTATCACCAACATATCAGCATTATTAGCAGTAGTAATGCGTACAATTTCTTTTACCCTATTTCTAAAGCCCAATACTGCTGTAGCTTTAAAGCCTTTTTGTTGTAGTTGTAGGGCGTAGGATTCTAGCTGAACCTTATCATTTTTGGTTTCATTATCATCGCTATCTGCACCATGTAGTTTTGCACTAGCACTTTCTACCACATGTATTAGTATGTAATGTCCATCCGTATTGCCTTGCCCAAGGGCATACGAAATTATTTTATAATCATCTTTGCTAAAATCCAACGCCAAAGCAATTGTTTTGTACATAGGTGTATTCAAAAAAGGCAACATTAAAAGTGGTTCATGCATTTCGATAGATGTGCACAATAATTGTTTCTTTTGCACAAATGGAAAAATAGAAATATAAATGAGTATACCAGCAAAAAAAATAGATGCTGCAAAAATTAATATTTTTGGTAATATTTCATCTTCTTTAAAAAACGGAATAACTTTATCTACAATCATATCAATATTAAGATAAACTAGTACAAGAGCAATAATGATTGCGGCAATTTGCTGGATTGGCTTTATGGCAAATTTGCCCATCTTTTTTTTATCACTTACAAAATATATAAGTGGTATAATTGCAAAAGCTAATTGCAAACTTAAAATTACTTGGCTGCCAATTAAT
This sequence comes from Ferruginibacter sp., assembly GCA_043765095.1. Taxonomy (GTDB): domain Bacteria; phylum Bacteroidota; class Bacteroidia; order Chitinophagales; family Chitinophagaceae; genus Ferruginibacter. The sequence goes on along the minus strand of JAYUJS010000451.1, from coordinate 1,131 downwards.
AAATCTTCTAATTTACTTTCTCCATAAATTAAAAACACAATCAATGCAGGTACAATGGCTACTAGCCTTGTTACAAGCCTACGCAGCGTAGGGCTAATACGTATGCTAAGGTAGCCTTCCATTATTATTTGCCCAGCAAGTGTGCCAGTTATGGTACTACTTTGCCCAGCAGCAATTAAGGCTATTGCAAATAAAATGGGCGCAGCATTTCCTAAAAAAGAGGGTAATAGTTTGTATGCTTCTTTTATAGTAGCTACTTCGGCATTGCCACTGTTATAAAATATAGCACCTGCTAAAATTAAAATACCTGCATTTACAAAAAATGCAAGGTTAAGTGCTATGGTAGTATCTATTCTATTAAATTTTATGGCTTCTTTTATACCTTCATCTGTCCTATTTATTTTACGTGATTGTACCAAAGCTGAATGTAAATATAAATTATGTGGCATAACTGTAGCACCAATAATACCAATAATGATATATTTTGCATATTCATCAGGAATGCTTGGTACGACTCCTTTTACAACATCTGCCAATACAGGTTGTGCAATAAATATTTGTATAAAAAATGCAACAAAAATAATGGCTACAAGCGCAATAATAAATGCTTCCATTTTGCGCATACCTAATTTTTGTAAGTACAACAATAAAAAAGTATCCAATACTGTAAAACCTACCCCCCATACTAATGGCAAGCCAGTTAAAAGTTGTATACCAAGTGCCATGCCCAATACCTCAGCTAAGTCGCAGGCTGCAATAGCTACTTCTGCTAAAATGTATAAAATAAAATTGATGGCTCGTGGGTAGGTTTCTCTATTAGCTTGTGCTAAATCTCTACCTCTTACAATGCCCAACCTTGCAGACAGACCTTGCAACAGCAACGCCATTAAATTACTCATGAGCAAAACCCAAATTAAAGCATAGCCATATTTGCTACCGCCCGCCAAATCTGTAGCCCAGTTGCCAGGATCCATATAACCTACACTTACCAAGTATGCAGGCCCTAAAAACGATAATATTTTTCGCCAGCCTTTTTTCGGCAAAGTTGTGTCAACCGAGCTGTGCACTTCGCTTAGTGATTTATCTGATACGTTTGATTTCGTCATTACTACTTCAAAACTTCGCTTATAC